>WRHL01000011.1 GCA_009783245.1 Coriobacteriia bacterium | reverse complement strand
CGTTTTTGTCACACTACCCAGTGTGACAAAAACGTACCGACCCCCTGTCACGTTTGACCCCCTGTCACGTTTGACCCCCTGTCACACCCCGACCCTCCGTCACACTACTTGCCCATAATCGCCAGGTGCTGTAGTATTGTTGTACGTACAACAATACTACTAATGGAGTATGCTGATGGATGGAATGGTGACAGCTCGTATGTCTCAAGGGAAAAAGGAGGCGGGGGATTCCATTCTGCGCAATCTGGGAACCAACCCCTCCCGTTTCATCAATGATTCCTATGACTATGTGATAACACACGGGCAACTGCCTTTCTTCGATGAATCCATTGGCAAGCGTAAATACAACATTCAAGAAGCGATGTTCTTCATTGACAGTATCCCCTTGCCAGCTTCAGATAGATTCTCCTCAATAACTGACGATCAGATAATGCAAGAACGCCTGATCGCCAGGGGCCTGGTACCAGAAGGCTATTTTGAATGAGACTTCTCCTTGACACCAATATTGCCCTCGACTTCATGCTTGCAAGAGAACCCTATTACCCTGACGCACGCAAGCTTATGCTGCTTGGCTACCTGAAGGAAGCCGAGATCTGGATCAGCGGAGCGCAGATAAATGATCTCTTCTACGTGCTGACCAAGGGCGGGAAACCAGCCTACAACGAAGTTGCTCGGCAATCCCTGAAGAAGCTCAGACACTGTGTGCATGTTTACCGGGTTGGCGAGCCAGAGATCGATGCCGCCCTCGACTCAAGCTGGGCAGACCTGGAAGATGCCTGTCTCTATCAGGCAGGCCTCAGTCTTAAGGCTGATTTCATCATTACGCGCAACCAACAGGACTTCGCGCTCTCTTCCATCAGAACGCTTGATGCCACGGGATTCTTTTCCTACCTTGAGCAACACGAAGGTCTTGTCTTTGAGGAACTCGACCTTCACTGACCCTGCAAAAACGCCTCGATCTCCTGTTCCACCTGCTCAGGGTTGTCCAGGTTTGTGGCGTGGTGGGCTCTTGGGATGGTGACCAGCCGCGACCCCGCGATATGCTCCAGCATATAGGGCTGCTGTCTTCCCGTCATGGAGTCATCCTCACCTATGAGCAACAGGGCAGGGCAGCTGATCTGCGGCAGCCCCCCGCGGCTTTCCATGGTGTTCACCGCCTTCCAGCTGCGGTTGAATCCGCTATACCCCATGCCCTTCACGGCCTCCTTGATATATGGCCTGTCGGCGCGGTTGTAGCTGCCCATACCCACAGAAATGGACCAGGCGATCCAGCTTATGGGCATCAGTCGGCAGCAGAATCGGTTGATGGGGCCAACCCAGCGCTCATACCTATTGAAACTGTTGGTGCATATCGCACCGATAAGGATAAGCCCATCCACACGCTCAGCAGCGTTGATGGCCACCTGTATGGCCACATGTCCACCCATGGAATTGCCGCAGAGTGTCGCACGGCTGATGCCCAGATGATCCAGCAGAGCGACAACATCTTGCCAGTACAGGTTGTTGTCCACCTTGCCCGGTGGCAGCGAGGACTTCCCATGGCCACGGGCATCAAGCGTGATCACCCGATACTGTGACGAGAAGCGCTCCACCTGCCTGGCCCACTGCCGCCCATCCAGGGAAAGACCATGGAGGAAAACCAGTGGCCCGTCACCTTGCCCGCTCTCCTCGTAATAGAGACGCGCTCCCTGGTTCTCAAAGTATGGCATCCTGCTCTCCTCTGTTCTCATATGACAAAGGGGACGGTCCCTTTTATGACAAAGGGGACGGTCCCTTTTGTCATGTCATCAGACATTGTGAAGCAAAAGGACCGTCCCTCTGCTTCACCTCTGCTTCACACCTTTGGGAGCTCCAACGCATAGACCCGCCGCATGACCTCATTGGTGAAGGCGGTGTGGCGTTCATCCTTGGACAACGATAAAAACGGCTCCTCCTCTATGGAAAGCGGCTCCCCAAAACGCAGGATGACCTTGGGGCAGCGGAAGAAACGCTTGCCTGCGGGTTGGATCTTGTCAGTGTTCCACAGGCGTACGGGAACCACTGGGGCCTTCGCGAGCGAAGCGAACAGGGCGATGCCCTCATGGTAGGTCGCCTCCTGTCCCTCAAGGCGGATGCGGGTGCCCTCGGGAAAGATGCCCAGTACCTCGCCGCGCTTGAGCATGCGCACCGCGCGTTTGATGGCGGTCATATCCGCAGTGTTGCGTCTGACCGGGAATACCCCCACCCAGGCGGCCAGACGGGAGACCAGAGGGTGCAGAGTGAAGAACTCCTCCTTGCCGATGAAGCGGATATGGCGCGGGCGCAATAGTGGAATCAAGAAGACCGGGTCGAGGTAGGAACGGTGGTTGCCGGCAAGGATGAAGCCGGTGCCAGGAGGCAGCTCCTTGAGTTTGTCCAGGTCATAGGCCTTGTATCTGAAGAGCAATCCAAAGACCACCCGGACAAGCCCGCTGAGGAAGATGTAGAACTTCTGGGGGAAATGGCCCTCCCCCGAGCTTGGTGTGTCAAAGAAGTAATCGAGCGGTTTCATGGCCTGGCAGTCATTTCCTCTCCTGCGCCACCGCGCCGTTGCGCTCCTGCGCTACCGCGCCGTTGCGCTCCTGCGCCTGCGCGCCGCTGCGCTCCTGCGCCACCGCGCCGTTGCGCTCCTGCGCCGCCGCGACAATAGCCGCGACCACCTGCTCAATGGTCATATCGGTGGTGTCCAGCTCCCAGCTGTCTGAGGCAGCGGCAAGCGGAGCGGCCTCACGAGAGGAGTCATAGGCGTCGCGACGCAGGATGTCAGCGAGGATGAGCTCGATCTCATCGTCATCTGCCTGTTGCCTGCCTTCTTTTTGGGCGTTCTGCAGGGCCCGGCGCCGCGCGCGCTCCTTTGCGGTAGCGATAAGGAAGACCTTGAGCTCAGCTTCCGGGAAGACCACCGTTCCAATATCGCGGCCCTCCATGACGGTGTCATGCTCGCGGCCGAAGTCCTGTTGTTGCTGGGTGAGGGCCTGGCGCACCTCTGGGTCGGCCGAGACCGGGGAGACGGCCTTGTCACATTCTGGTGTGCGGATCTGCGTGGTGACGTCCCTGCCGTTGATGAAGACCTTTGAAGGCAGCGGCTCACCCTGCGTATAGCCAAAGCTGATGGGTTCTGCCTGGGCTATTTGGCGGATGCGGTTGACGCTTGCCACGCACAGCGGGTCGGTCAGGTTGAGCCCTTCCTCCAAGGCGCGCCAGGCCACTGAGCGGTACATGGCGCCGGTGTCGAGGTAGGCAAAACCCAGCTCACCTGCGACAAGCTTCGCAACCGTGGATTTGCCCGAGCCCGCCGGGCCGTCAATCGCAATGATCATACAGATCCTCTCAACTCGCTTTGCCGCCTATCATGATAACCGCTTCAGGTCCTCAAAGAAGCCGGGGTAGCTCACCGCGATGCTTTCCAGGCCATCAATGGCAAGCTCCTGGCCAGTTGCCAGGGCTGCAATGGACCAGGTCATTGCAAGTCGATGATCGCCGTGTGTCTCAAGCGGAACACCGCTCGTTTGGAGCGCGCTGCCCACCACATGCAGGTCATCACCCTGCGCAAAAGCCTCAACGCCCAGAAGGTTCAGCCCGGCGACAATGGCAGCAAAGCGGTCTGACTCCTTGTGGCGCAACTCCCCTACCTGCTCAAAGACGGTCTCGCCCTGAGCGGCAGCGGCCAGCAGGGCCATAATGGGCACCTCGTCGATCAACGATGCTATCTCATGGGCTTTGACGGTGGTCGCCTGCAGGCCAGCACGGTGGGTAACCCGAATAGCGCCCATACGCTCAGCGCCTAACCCACCCTGCTCGCTCTCCAGAATCTCTATGTCTGCCCCCATACGTCTCATGACCGCAATAAAGCCGGTACGCGTGGGGTTGAGCAACACGTCACGCACGGTCACTTCGCTGTCGGGGATGAGCGCCGCGGCCACCAATAAGAACGCTGCCGATGAGGGATCGCCCGGTACCATGCAGTCACTCGCCCTCATCCGCTGTCCGCCCTCAATGGTCACGCTGAGGCCGCAGGCCGCAACCTGCACGCCATAGGCTGGCAGCAGAAGCTCGGTGTGGTCGCGGCTCTTGTGCGGCTCGGTGACCCTGGTCACGCCATCAGCGGTAAGACCCGCCAGCAGGATGGCGCTCTTCACCTGCGCCGAGGCAACCGGGCTGACATAGTCCAGCGCCTTGAGCTGCGCACTGCCGTAAACCGTCAGCGGTAACGTTTGCTGAAGGGGATGGGGAGCACAGGGAGCACAAAGGGGACGTACCTTTTTGTGCTCCCTGTGCTCCCCATCCCCTTCAGCAAACGTTGCGCCCATCATAGCCAACGGCTCTGTCACACGACCCATGGGGCGCTGCGACAGGGACTCGTCACCAGTGAGACAGGCAACAACTTCATAGCCGCTCAGTGCGCCTAGCAGCAGGCGCGCGGTTGTTCCCGAGTTCCCGCAATCCAGAGGCACAACGGGAGAGCTGGGGCCCGCCGCAGGCCAGCCTTTTATCGTCCCAGAAAGGCCCTCCTCGCCAGCTGCGAGCTCGACTGTTGCCCCCAGCGCCTCAACGGCGCGCAGGGTTGAACGCACGTCCAGCGAGTCGAGCAGGCCGCTGACGCGGGATGTCCCCTGAGCCATGGCTGAGAACAGGGCGACGCGGTGGGACAGCGACTTGTCGCTGGGTACCCGGATGGTGCCTCTGAGCGCCTTGGGTGCTCGCCCCACCTGTGTTGCCATCACTGGCGCCAACCCCCCCCTCAGGAAACAAGCGCGTCATCGAGAATGCTTCGCATGAGTTGCGAGCGTGTTTTGTGCTCTTTTTCAGCTTGTCTATCTAAAAGATCACGACGAGAGCGAGGAACCTTAAATGCAACCGTGACAAGATCTTCTCCAGCAAAGAGCGGGGGTCGTCCCATGGGGCCTGGAATAATGGCCTTCCCGCGTGTTCCCGGATACTCCCCGCGCTCACAGGCTTCTCCCAGTTCATTTATCATTTCGTCGGTCAATAATAGACCACTCTTTGTCCTGATTTCCATCGCCATCACTCCGTTCTACGCCATCTCAAGCTCAACTTGCATCTTTTTGGTCAACTTCATAGCATGAAAGATACTAATACCACCATCTTCCGTCGCAACTCCTACCATCTCCAGCAATCTGTTTTTTCCATCTAGCCCTGCCGCCGCAAAGTACTCGGGGGGATCGTAGTTTCTTTGATAGAGTGCAATTGCGTTTCTCCATGCTGTCAAAACATCCTCTTCATCAATCTCTGGATGATTTTGGTGAACGCGTGGATGAACAGTAATCTTCTCCAACAAGAGGACTCCTTTTGCAGACTTTTGTCAAACAAAAGTATAGCACAAGCATGGCCGGTAACTTTTCTGACTAAACCAATAGTTGGCTGAAACTTGGTATTCAGACCCCTGTTTCAGCCAACTAAAATACCCAACGCAGCAGCAGCACTGCTCCCGCTTGCCTTCCCTCTTGCCTGCCCGCTTGCCTGCCCGCTATCGTAAAACTTACCGTCAGCTACTGCACGTTGTAGCCAAGCGGGCGGAAGCTGACGTCGAAGCCGCCGTCTATGAGCATGCTCATGAAGCGGCCCTTGTCGCCCTCGTCGGTCAAGATGAGCTCAAGGATAGCGGTCGCCTCGTTGATGTGGTCGATATTGATGGACTGGATGTTGCAGTTGGCCTTGCCGGCAAAGCCGGTGACCTGCGCGATGACACCAGTGTGGTTGGCCATGGGGATGCGCACCTCCACCAGGCGCGCCGAGTCCGGCACCCAGGTGGCGGGTATGGATGAGCGCAGCCGGGCGGCCTCGGCAAGCAGGCGCTTCAGCTCCACAGCGTTGCCGTTGTGCAGCGACAGCTCGATGCCGCCGATAATCTCCTTGATCTCGCCCAGACCCTGCGCCAGCGCCTCACGGTTGTCCAGCGCTATACCACACCACAGCTCCGGTGAGCCTGCGGCAATGCGTGTGGTGTCCTTGAAGCCTCCGGCAGCAAGACGGAAGATCTCCTGCTTGTCCTTGGCGTAGGAGCCGGCCAGGCTCACCAGGGCGCTGGCCACCATATGCGGCACGTGGCTGACCACGGCGATGGTCTCGTCGTGCTCCTCGCGCGGCAGGCTGATGCTACGTGCGCCCAGGGAGGTGACCAGCTCATGTAGGCCGGCGTAGATGTCGGGGTCGGAGTCCTGGTTGGGACAGAGTATCCAGTGCGCGTTCTGGAACAGCGTGGCGCGGGCGCCTTCGATGCCGTTGACCTCGCTGCCGGCCATGGGATGCCCAGGGATGTAGCGCTCGGGCTGCGACAGGATGCGTTGGGCCAGCCCGGTCAAAACGCCCTTGGTGGAGGCGACATCGGTGATGGCGCCGGTGTAGCCGCTGGTCTCCAGGCGCTCGAACCACTCCTCGGCGCCAGACACCGGCGTAGCCAGGACCACCAGGTCCGTGGTCTCATCGCTAAGCCACTGGATGATGCGCTTATCGTCTGCGTCCGCGCTGCTCGAACCGCCAGCATTGCCCGCGCCCGCACCGGCGCCCAGCACCGCACCCTCATCCAAATAGCCGCGTGAAAGCGCGCCCTCTATGGCGGCCGCGCTGATGTCCACACCGCGCACGTAGGGCTGAGCCCCCTCGAGCGCCTTGAGCGCGGCGGCAACCGACCCGCCAATAAGCCCCACGCCAATCACCAAAACTGACGAGAAAGGCAGGCCAGCCTGTCCTCGTTCCTCACCCAACTCCATGGTTTCAACCATAGTCTACCTCCTGTGAATGCTACTGCACTACAGTATAGATGAATGGATGTGATGCTGGTGCTGTCTCCCTACCCAAACAGCTCAGTGAAGGCGCATATTGTCGCGGCAACGCCTTGGGCGTCACCGATGCCAACGCGCAGGCCCTGTGCACCGGGGAAGGGGCGCACGATGACCCCCTTTTTCAGCAGGGCTTCAAAGGTAGCGGGCGGGTCTGGCACCTCGACCCAGATGAAGTTCGCCTGCGAGGGATAGGTCACAAGTCCCAGCTTTTCAAAGCAGGCCTGTAGCTGCTTCTTGCCGGCAGCATTCAAGGCAACGCGCTTTTGTATCTCAGCGATATCCTCAAAGCAGGCCTCTGCGGCAACCTGCGACAGCGTGTTGACGTTGAAGGGCTCGCGCACCTTGTGCAACATGTCCACAAGAGGCGCCGGAGCAAAGCCGTAGCCGCAACGCAGCCCGGCCAGGGCGTAGATCTTGGAGAAGGTACGCAGTACCACATAGGGCCTGACGCCATCATAGTAGTCAAGCGGCCTGACCGCCTGTCCATCCGCCAGCCTGACCGCCTGTCCAACCGCCTGTCCATCCGCCAGCCTGACCGCCTGTCCATCCGCCGGCCTGACTGCCTGCTCATCCGCCTGTCCATCCGCCTGCTCATCGTCGAGGAACTCCTCATAGGCAGCGTCCACCACTACCAGCACATGACTGGGAACCTGCTCAAGGAATGCCTCGAACGCCGCCCGCCCTACTGCCGCACCCGTAGGATTGTTGGGAGTGCAGATAAAGACCAGCTTGGTCTTCTCGTCAATAGCCGCCAAAAGGGCAGCAAGGTCAAAGGAGCCGTCTGCAGCCAGAGGAACCTCGCGACGCTGGGCACCGGCGATCTGGGCGCTGGAGCGGTAGACCACAAAGGAGGGCCAGCAATAGACCACGTTATCGCCCGGTTCAAGGCAGGTGGTGGCGATAAGGTCGATGAGCTCATTGGAGCCGTTGCCCACTATGACCTGCTCAGCGGGAATGCCGTAATGCTGCGACAGTAGCTGCACAAGCCGATAGCAGGAACCCTCCGGATACTCGTTGAGCAGAGCAAGTCTCTCCTGTATGGCCGCTAGCGCCGAGGGGAAGGGTGGCAGAGGGCTCTCATTGGAGGAGAGCTTGTAGATGCTATCGACTTCTACCTTCTCGCGTATCTGCTCTTCACGCAGACCAGGCTGATAGGCCATGACCGGCGTGAGGTTATCCCTGAAAAAACCGTCCCAATCCATGAATCCGACTTCCTTGCCTCTTGTTATCCTGCGCCGCTACTGCCAAAGCCCTTCTCGTTGCGTGTGGTTTTATCAAGCTCTACGCTCTCTACAAGCTCCACCTGAGGCACGGGCAGTATGACAAGCTGGGCGATACGTTCGCCCTTCTTGATAATTATAGACTCAGTTGTGTCATGGTTGATGGCAAGCGCCGTCACCTCGCCACGGAATTGGCTGTCTATGAGCCCCGGGGTGTTCACCAGCGAAAGGCCCGCGCGGATCGCAAGACCACTTCGCGGCAATACAAAGCCCGCGTACCCCTGAGGTATGGCGATCTTTATCCCGGTTGGGATAGGCGCCCGCCCACCTGGAGGCAATGTACAGTCGCAGGCAGCGCGCAGGTCAAGGCCTGCGTCTCCCTCATAGGCATAGGAAGGAAGGGGTATATCCTCGTAAAGTCGCTGGATACAGACCCGCAGGGCATCCGCCATACTAATTCATACCCTTCAGGGCTTTCTGGAACTCATCGATGTCCTTGAAATCGCGGTACACAGAAGCAAAACGGATATAGGCGACGTCATCTATCTCGCGCAGGCGTCCAAGGACCATTTCGCCAAGCTTCTTGGAGCGGACCTCGTTCTTCATGGTGTTGCGGATCTCGGTCTCTACGTCATCTATCAGAGACTCCAGCGCAGTAGCAGGCACATCGCGCTTCGCTGTGGCTATAAGTAACCCGCGTAATAACTTGGTGCGGTCAAAGGGCTCCGAGCTCTTATCATTCTTTATCACTATCAGAGGTGACTCATTCTGTCGCTCATAGGTTGTGAAGCGCTTACCGCATTTAAGGCACTCCCGCCTCCTACGGATGGAAGAGCCATCCTCAGATGGCCGGGAATCCACAACCTTTGATTCGAGGTAACCACAGGATATACAGCGCATCGGACCCCCATTTCTTGTCGTCTTCATGAGGGTACCACACTATATCTTGTGTATCAACTGAGAGGCTCTATACGCTGAAGAGACTTGGGATGACAACCAGGAGAACAGTTATCACACCGGCAACCGTTGAGGAGAAGAGCTTCTGCCCAAAAGTGACCCCCTGCAGGGTGATGCCGCGGGAACTCTCGCTACGCAATGCCTCTCTCATCCTGACTCCTCCCAGCTACCTTTCTTAAAGTCGAACATTTGTTTGCACTACTATACACCGAACGCCTGTTCGACGCAAGCACTGTTTTTGAGCTGTGTAAGGCTGTGTAAGACAGAATGGCGACGGTTCTATTGTGGCCTATGAAAGGCCAAAAAAGAACCGTCCCTATTCTGTCTTACACCGCTCCTTTTGTCCCTCTAATACCGCAACATATTGCGGATACGGCCTTCCTCTGCTACTATCACAAGTGAAATAGTATGTCTTTCAGCTATTTCCTGTTCGGTGAGGAATCATGGGGGCGCAGGCGATATTTCAAGCTAGGTGGACTATGCCACCTGTCAGGGGAGCCCGGGAAACTATCCCTTCTTCGGCTCGCAGTACCCGCACCTCATCCATACGTTCAAACGGCGCCAGCGCCAGGTCCGCCACGCAATCGGCACACAACTCACGCACCAGGCAAACGCAGCGCCCCACACTCGCGGCGCGCACTTCGCGAGCGACACGTCCAGCTGAAAGGCGGCCTACCACAAGGCTAAAGAAAGCCCGCCGTCACCGTTCACAACGCTTCTCCAGGCGGTTTTTGCTGGGGCTCTTCCTTGTCCTTCTCGTCTTCGACTTCGCTATCCTGGGTCTCTGGCAGTTGCAGGGCGCCAACACAGCCACCGCAGACATGCCTCCGCATACGGATCCCTTCGCGCTCATCTCCAATCAGCTTGATGCCGACCCGCAAAGGAACATCTCCACCATCGGCTTTGACACCGATCTCAGCTTTGCCAGCCTCAACGGCACAGACATCGGCTTCATCGACCTCTCCAGCCTCAAGCCTATCGAGAACAACCTCTTTCAGGAGGCTTCTTCCTCGCAGGGACCCGTTCTTCTCTATGATGAGCTGATTGTCCGGCAGACCCTGGCTTTCAACGCCACCTTGGTCAACTACCTCAACTCCGGTGATCCGGCAATATTCTCCACAATCGCCTTTGGTAGTAAGGCGCGGGTTAAGCTCGCCAACCTGGCTCCGGATTCACAGATCGAATACCACCGTCTGGCCTTTGGGGAGATCCTTCACAACGGCCCCAACTACTACCTCATTGTGCAAGCCAATTACACACTCCGCACTGACGGAGAATCCAGCGGTTGGCCCGTCGCGCATAAGACCATCTTCATCTACCAGCTACAAGCTGTTAACAACACCATGCTCATCACTGATTTCGAGCAACTTGAACTCTGATTACCATTAGAGACAACGCAAGCGGCGCAAACGGTGCATGCGACGCTTTACTCCTCGCCTTCACCCTGGCCGTCACCGGTGTCCACACCCTGGTCTTCGGGCTCGGGAGTGGTGGTGGCAGGTGTGGTGGCCGCTTTGTTCTTGTTCTCAGGTATCTCCAGTGTTCCGGCCTTCTGGCCGTTGCTATAGATAATGACGTTGTTATTATCGCGGTCGTACATGAACAGGACATTACCGTCCTCGCTTGTGCCCAAGACGTTGTAGTACCTCACGTCGTTTTCCGCGCTCATCCTATAAACCTCAAAGAAGGCGTAATCTATGACCTTCTGCTTGTCGCTTTCCGACATGGCTGCCCAGTCGGTGTCAGCGGTGATGATCACCGAGTAATTAGTAAAGGTCACATTGCCAGATTTCTGCTTGCCGGTCTTGATCTCCTTCACAGCAGCGGGCTTCGCGGGCGGCAGCCCGTTGGTGTCACCGCAGGCCACAAGCACGCCAGCCGCGCCCAGGGCCAATATCAGAACCATAACAAGGGCAAGAATCCTCTTCTTCATATCCCCTCCCTCACAATTCATGTTTTGCCATAAAAGAGCATTCACGATAAGTATAGCGACTATAACCGCTCGCGTCCTACTCGTTTCTGGAAAGGTTACGACGCTGTAGATGAGAACTGGGCACCCACGGGGGGGTGAAGGATGGGTGCCCAGTTGTCGACCTCTCCAGCTCTCATGCTCTCATGCAGGTCTTTCCTTCCTGCTTGTCATTGAAACGTTTTCGCTGGATCCCTGTTACTTCCCTCTATATGGAGACATGACCCAGCATCAGCTGCGGCCATGCGCTTGGTGCCCTATGCGGTTCCTGTATGTGGCGTTTACCTGGATAGATAACTTGCATCAGACTGAGCAGACGCTAGTTTTGCTTCAGTAGCCCCGTACTTCCTGTAGGCCCCTTTATACAAGAATGCCCGCAGTAAGACTGAGCCCCTGATCCATCATTGCCAAGCTTTCTGTACTCCAAAACCTTCCTCCCCGGTCCTCCCCGACATGCCCCATTCTGCACAGCAGAACCCTGCGTGTCACCACGTAAGGTCTTCTATGCAATTGTTGGAAATGGTTTTCTTTTCCTCATCAGCCCTTGTTCTCACAGCCCCCTCGTGATTCTCAAGGAATCGTTTTGATACTTGTCAGTACCTATTATGCTAAATTTTTTAACTAATAATTGCCCCCTGTATTTGCCCGTCTCTGCATCTATATGTTCTTCTTTTCGCTCTCCCACATTTTGCGACCAATTCTATACCATATTTTCTGAATTGTGTTGTAATCTTGGAAATTTCTCATATTTTTTAATGATACTGAGAATTTAAGAATCGTGTCACACACATCGCTTGTTTTGGAAGGCAATGCTTCCACCCAGACGCCGTTATAACATCCACAAGTGAGGCAAAAAGCCCTGTCCCTCCGGGTTCGACAAGCCTGTCCTGAACTTGATTCAGGAGGGCCTAGCCCAGCGGTTGTAGCACTAGCAAGGCTGTCGTCTATTCCTGCCGTGGGCACTATGAGTATGACAAAAGGGACCGTCCCTTTTGTCATATTGTCACCCCGGGCTTGACAAGCCTGTCCTGAACTTGATTCAGGAGGGCCTAGCCCAGCGGGTTGGAACCACAGGGGTTGTCGGCGTAAGCTGCCGTGGGCGCTATGAGGGAAAAGAGCAGCAATGAAGAGGATGCAAGGCGTGGCTGACAGTAAAGCTGCCACTTTTCCTTGCCTGCTCTTCTTACCCGTCTTCGCCCTCGCCGTCGTCCGCGCCCTGATCCTCGGGCTCGGGAGTGGTGGTGGCAGGTGTGGTGGCAGGCGTGGTGGCCGCTTTGGCCTTATTCTCAGGGATCTCCAGCGTGCCAGCCTTTGAGCCGTTGGCATAGATAACCACATTGTGGTTGTCGTGGTCCAGGATGAACAGGCCCTCACCCGTCTCGGTGGTGCCAATGACGTTGTAGTTCCTCACATCGTTTTCCGCGTTCAGCCTATAGACCTCTGAGAATGCGTAGTCTATGACCTTCTGCTTGTCGCTTTCCGACATGGCTGCCCAGTCGGTCTCCGCGGTGATGATCACCGAGTAGTTGGTGAAAGTCACGTTTCCTGAGACCTGCTTGCCGGTCTTGATCTCCTTTACGGCGGATGGTTGCGGGGGCGCCTGTCCATTGCTCTTGCCGCAGGCTGCCAGCACACCGGCCGTACCAAAGACCATCACTATAGCCATAACAAGGGCAATCGCTCTTTTTCTCATATCCCCAACCTCTCAATTCATGTTTCGATGATAATCAGGCCATTACGATAAGTATAGCGGTGGTAACCGCTTGCACCCTACTCATTGAACAAATGTGGGACAAAAGGGACGGTACCAACTGTCCCATTTTGTACCACGTTTGCACAGTTGTAGAAAAGAAGCTGGGCACCCACAGGGGGAGTGGGTGCCCAGTAGTTCGTTAGCCCGCATGCTTGTGCTTGCATGTTTCCCGTCTGGCCAGGGTCTAACCTAGGCTAGGCGGTGGGGGCGCTAACGTCTTGCGGAGGGAGGGTGGTGCCGGCGGTGCCGGTACCACTGCTACCCTTGCCACGGTTGCGCAGCATGGCTGCGATCATCGGGACTGCCAGCTGCACCAGCACTATCAGTGACAGCGGGACAGAATAGCTATCCGTGATGACCTGTGGAGCATAGAAGTCTGACGTGGTCAGAAGGATGATCAACGCCTCGATAAAGGCTGCTGCCACTATCAGGAGCGCCGGTGCGTTCACGTAGAAGCTCCGCTCCTTGCGTTCCTGTGCGCGCTGCCTGTCGAGCTGTGCCTGACGGTCCTCCTCGAGGCGGGCCAGGACGGCCGCGCGACGCTCAGGTGTCATGGCTGACAGGCTTGCCCAGTCGATGGCCTCCTCGTCATAGGTGTCGTCCTTGCGGCGATCCATGAAGAAGCGCAGCAGGAAGAGCAGGGCGAGCAGTAGCGATACGATCACGGCGATCACGTTGAACAGTGACCAGTGTGTGGTCGGTCCCTCGGTGATACCCTTAGGTGCCTCATCCTCGGGGATCTCAAGAGGCTTGGGCTCCTCGGCGGGCGGCGTGGTGGGCGTCGCGGGCGCCTCTACGGTCACATAGGTGTTCGCAGGAGGCGTGGTCACGGTGACACCAGGCGAGCTCGTGTAGACGTTGGGCGGGTACACCGTCACGTTGGGCGGGTACACGTTGGTGACCGGTGGTACCGGATCGGGGATCTTGGACCACTGGGCATATACCGTCATGTTCCGCGTTACCGGGTAGTCAGGCGTGAACTGGGCCCCACCGGTCGGTGAGGTGGACCAGTACAAGAACTCGTAGCCGGTACGGACAGGTGAGGAGGGCAGGTAGCCTATGGTGGTGGAGGGCTCCGCCACATAGATGCCGCTCGGACCGGTAAGGTAGCCACCGTTGCCGTTGAAGCTCACGCGCCACATGACGGCAGGCGTGGTGACAGTAGCCGCCACCTGGTTGGTCAAGGCGGGAAGCTCTACCACATAGACCCTCGGGCGGTAGACGCCGGCCTTGTCCTGGTAACCACCTATGTCGCTTACGGCGACGCGGGCCGCTGTGCCATCGTTCTTGAAGGCATAGGCGCCGGTCTGGGCAAGGATCTGGGTGGTCTTTCTGGCGTTGTCCACGTCAGCAGCATCGATGGTGAAGTCTTTCGCGTACAAGATGTACTCGTCGCCGTAGACGAAGTTGCCGTCATCTACCACTACCGCGACCTTCTCCTGGACCTCGTTGCCGTCAGAGTCGGTGACTTTTAAGGTGACCTGGTAGACACCGGCCACGTTGGCAGGCACGGAGCCTATCACCTCTATCTTCGAGGTCAGGTTGCCGTCCTCAATGTCAAAGGCCGTAGCCTCGCCCTTCTTCTGGGCATCGGTTAGGGTGCCTCCCCTGTCAGAGATCGGTACTATGACCGGTTTCTGCGGGGTTATGACAGGTGCGTTGCCGTTTGTGACCGTGATGGTCAGCTCGATCTCGCAGAGGCTTTCGACGTCGGCCACCTTGACCTTGTAGACGCCTGGGGTCGCCTTAAAGCCACCCTTGTCGGTGATGATGACAGACTGTGCGGTCAGGTTGCCCTTGGGGTCGTTGACATCGGTGAGGAAGGCCCCGGCCTTAAGCGCCTTGAGCAGGTCGGCGTCACTGGTGAGAGCGGCAGCCTCTGCTATGCGCAGCGTGATGTTCTTGCCATAGACATAGACCTTGGAGCCTGATGGGTCATCCGGGTCAAGCGGCTCGTCGTCTATGACGTCGGCATCCACCACGCGGCCCTTGACGGACTTGGAGATGGTGGCCGTCGGGCCGTCTTTGGCGGCAACGATGATGTCGTACTCGCCTTCGGTCCTGGAGTAGCCACCGGTGCTTGTGATGGAGAGCAGGCTTTGGGGAAGCTCGGCTCCGGTCTCGTTGTCATAGACATGGGCATCGGTCATGGCGATGAGGTGCGGGCGTATCGCGGTGGCGTTAGCCGGCACATCACTCAGTAGGATGACAAAGGAGCTGGCCTCCATGTAGACGTACTCACCGAATATGAAGCGGTCGCCTACAACCACGCTACGCTCCTTCTCCACGGTGTTGCCGTCAGAGTCGGTGACCGTGTAGACCACCGTGTAGCGTGAGCCGTCCTTAGAGGTATCGACCGGGTTCGCGGGATCCTTGTCAAAGTAGGTCACTAAGCTGGTGATGTCCCCATCGCCCAAGTCGAATGCTATGACCTCGAACATGGCGGCCGTACGGTCCCACGTGGAGTTCAAGGCGAGCTTGAGAGGTGAGCTGAAGGAGATTGTCGGTGGCGTGTCGTCGGTCAGTGTGGCCTCGATGGTCGCAGAGCGCTGAGCCTGGGTGTAGCCTGAGATACCAAAGGTGATCGGGTAGACGCCCTTGAGAGCCGTGAAGCCTCCGTTGTCGTGTACCACCACGCTGGCATCGGGCGCACCGGCTACCACCTTGATGACGCGGGCGCCAGCAGCTGCGATGAGCCCTGCGTCGCCTGTGATGGCGGCGGCGTCAACGACATCCATGGTGAAGTTGGAGGCGATGAGCGTGTACTTGGAGTTGTAGGGGTCGTCGCCTTCGTCTATGACGTCGGCATCCACGATCTCACCGGTGATGGTGATGACCGGGGAGGTATATCCCACAATGCCAAAGGTGAAGCTGTAGACGCCGATGTCCTTGGCTGCGAAGCCGGCGGGCAGCGAGCCTATGAGCTCTATGTCCATCTCATCGCCGTCGTAATTGTAGGCCTCTGCCCATGACAGGCGAAGCGCGTCGTCCAAGCTTCCGGTGAAGGTGAGGTCGTCGACAGACACCACAAAGTTCTTGGCGCCGATGAGGAGCTCGTTGTCATCGTCTTCTATGAAGCGCCCGTCGTTGATGATGACCACCCGTGAGGCGGATACCGTGGCAGGTGTGCCGTCGGGGTTCTTGATGACGAGGTCTTCTATGGTGTAGGTCACCCGCGTCACACCGGCACGTGCGGTGTTGATGACAGGGGCCACACCGGTCTTGTCGGTGATGACCAGATCAGCGGTGCTCAGTGTTGGACATGCTGGGTCGGTTACGGTTACACCGGTAAGCAGCTGTGTGCGGCTTACGGTGGTGGAGTAAGTGGTCTGCGGGATGCGCAGCGGCCCTGTGATGCCGATGACCGGCAGCGGATGATCTGAGACCGTGAAGGTGACGGTGACGGATACGCCGCCTATGCCTAGCGGGATGAAGGTGACGTCGTAGTCGCCGGCGTCTTGCACGATACCGTTCGCTGAGACAGCAACGGTGAAGCCGGAGAAGGTGCCTGTGCTTGAGATGCGCATGGCCTCGGCCTCGGCTAAGGCGATGAGCCTGGCGTTGGTGACGCCGTCACTCTTGCCCTCGAGCTCGCCTGCCTCCACCCAAGAGATGGTCACGTTGTTGGCTGCCACGATGTAGCGGTTGGTGTCGGTTGGGTCATCGGTGTTCTCGTCGTTGACGTCGCCGTCATCGTCGGGCTCGTTGCTGATCACGTCCTTGGCAATGACGCGTGCGGTGATAGAGACTATCGGCAAAGGCTGCTCTGCGACGCCTATCTTGATGGGTGCATAGCTGCCAACCGCATCGGTCAGGCCTGCGTTGTCCTTGACTACCGGAGGCCAGTCCTCGATGCCTATGACGTTGTCATCAGCATCCCTTACCACATGCACCGCGGCAGCATGGCTGCGGCTTAGGATAAGCGCATCAAGCGAGGCAGCATCCTGGATGTTCTTGACTGTGGTCACGAAGTTCTCAGCAGTGACACCGTAGTCGCCGTCGACCTCATAGCCCACAAGCACGTAGCTTTTAGCAGAAGCAGAGTTGCCCTCGGTGTCGGTGACGGTGTAGATGACCTCGTAGATGCCCCTGACGGCCGTATTGACCGTCCTTGTGAAGGTCACCAACAGCAGCGCTATGTCATCTTCGACGTCCCCGTAGGTGACGCCTTCCATGTACTGCTCATCCCCAAAGACGCTGCCGATAGCAACGGACTTAAGCGCCGGGACCTTGATCCAGGGGTGGTTGCCCTGCGACACCGTCATGGTGATGGTGCAGGTCGCACTATGGTCCTCATCCACCCAGAAGGTGATGGAGAAGGTGGACGGGTAGCCCGCCTCGCCCTCACGCAGGAAGCTGGAGGTCTTGAAGCCGCCGTCATTGGTCATGGCCACGGTGCCGCCCAGCGGATAGGAGGGCTCGGTACGCAGGAAGCTGACAGCACCGGCGCGGGTGATGAACTCGGCGTTGTAGGCAGCGCCGATCTTTGCCTGCAGAGCAGCGGCGTCAGCCTCGTTGATACGGAAGTCATAGGCCTCGATCGAGTAACGCTCGCCGTTGCCTACGGTGGCATCGGTCACCCGGGCGGTGATGTTGCGGGTCAGGGCCGTGTAGGTGGCAATGCCCAGACGCACGTTCCAGTTGCCCTTCTCGGCCTTGAAGCCACCGGTGTCAGCCACTATGGCTGTGGCAGGCGTGCCGTCGGACTTCCAGGCTCTGGCGCCTGACTCGATTAGGAGAAGCTCGTTGAGGTCGCCGGTGACGTCGGCTACGTTGATGGAGAAGCTGCGCCCACGCAGGATGTAGTTGGGATCGAAGATGATGGAGTCATCGTTGACGATAAGGGCGCGGGACTCGGTGGTGGTGAAGCCGTTGTCCCCGGTCACCGAGTAGGTGATCTGGGTCACAGAGGCCTCGCCCCACGGGATCGTGGGCAGTACCTCAACGCCTGAGGCGTTGGGGTTGATGATGATGCGGTCGGTCAGGTCATAGGTGGCGCCTGTGATGTCCTTGGCCCAGGCGGTGACGTCCTTCATGATGTCGTCGCGGGTCAGGTTGTCCACAGAGCCCTCGATGAAGTCGTAGGCCAGCGGCATGGAGTCGAACACGATCCAAGGCAGCTCGGTGGCGCCTACCCTGACGCGGAAGGCGTAGGAGATGTTGTTGCCTGAATCAGCCAGCGTCACGTAGTAGGTGCCTACGGCATCGGTGAAGCCGCCGTCGTTGTTGATGACCACGGTGAGGTGATCCAGCGTGCCGTTGGGCAGGGCCTTGAAGGCACGGCCACCGATGGCGTCGATGAGCGCCTTATCGCGGTCAGCGGCGGTCTGTATGGCTGTTGCCTCGTAGAGCTCCATCTCGATGTTGTTGCCCACCATGGTGTAGACGGGCTCCTCGATGTGGATCTCCGCGTCCACTACCTCGACTTCGATGCCCTTGTAGATACTGGTGGTGGCGGTGTCGTCGGCACCGATCACGACGTTGAATATCTTCTCGATGGGTCCGTAGCCGTCGTCGTCTTCAACGAAGAGCTCGGTCGAGGAGATGGGCTCCCCGGTCTCGCCGTTGTAGACCGCAGCGCTGGAGTTCAGCAGTATCTGCGTCTCGCGGGCAGCGGGGCTTGAAGCGACGTCCTTGAGCAGTATGACAAAGGAGTTGGCCCTCATGTAGCGGTCTGTGCCCACCTCATAGGTGCCCTCGTTGACAATGACCATGCGGGTGGTCACCTTGACGGGATGGTTGCCGTCACTATCGACCACATCGTAGGTGAGCTTGTAGTCACCTTCTGTGGTGAGGTCCACCGTGCCTGTGACGGTGACGTCAGCGGTCAGGTCGCCGTCCTCCTCGTCATCTGCCGTCACGTTGTAGAAGTCGTCATACTCAGCGGCGGTGATGGCGCCTGCGGGCTTGTCAGCCGCGGGGCCTATCCAGACATGGAGCGGTGTGGGCGCGTAGATGACAGGGGGCTTGCCTTGGGAGACCGTTCCCCTGATGCCCACGCTTTGCTCGGTTGCCGGTATGCCGTCGATCCTGAAGGTGATGGGATAGTAGGTTGCCTCCACGTTGGGATCGAAGCCAGCCGTCGAGGTGAGCAGGGCGTCGCGGTCAGGCGCAGAGGGGACGAGTTTGGTCACCTTGACCTTGGCAGCGGCGATGAAGCCCGGCTGCCCGGCGGTCTGGATGTCCCGTGCGTCCTCCTGGTTGACCCAGAAGCTTGAGGCCTCTATGGCATAGGTGGAGTCCTTGGTGCCCACATCGATGACCTCGGCCTCGGTGATGTGCGCGACGATGTCCTTCTTCTTGGTGCGTCCGTCCACCTGCCAGGTGATCGGATAGTCGCCCTCGGCGGCCGTTGCGGTGTAGCCCGTGGGCCGTCCGGTCCAGGTGACCTGGTCAGAGGGGATGAGGTCGCCTATGAAGGTGAAGGCCTCGGCATACGACATACTCCGCGCCTCTCCTTCGGAGGCCTGGAAGCTGCCGCCGCTCTTGGCTACGTAGTCGCGGGCGCCGATGATGATGTCATCTGCCTCGTCCCACTCATAGCGGCCGTCGGTGATGACAACGGCGCGGTAGGCCGTGGTGGTGTTGTTGTGGGTGTCGGTAACCGTGTAGGTGACCTTCCACACGCCCAGGTTGTGCTGGTCAAGCGTGATGCCGCCGGCGCCTACCGTGACGTTAGTCAAAGGCATAAGGTCAATGCCAAGGGCATTGTCCTCAACGTCGGTGACCGTCATGTACTGCTTGAGCATCGCCGTGGTGATAGGCGTGGAGGTGGCGGTCTGGTTGAACACGAGCGGCTTTTGCTGGAAGCTGATGACCGGGTAGTTGCCCGAGGAGAGCGTGATGTCCACCGTGACGGTGATATGCGGCTGTCCTGCCGGGGCAAAGGTGACCGGGTACACGCCGTTAGGCTCGTAAGGCGATGTGGTCCCTATCGGATTGTCCACAAGTACAACACCCCAGTTATTGAGCGAAGCGTCGGGTATCTGCCAGGCCAGGGCGCCAGCGGCAGCCACAAGGCGAGAGGTCGCCTCGGTGCCGGTGCCGGTGACCAGGAAGCGGTCATCCCAGCTGACCATGCCGTTGCTGGCAACCACGGTGTAGCGGGTGCCACCGGAGGCGTTGAAGCCGTCACCTATGGCATCGCGCTCGACCACCTTGGCGGTGAAATCGCGGGCCACGTGACCCTCATAGCCAGGCTCAGGTGTGAGAGACTCGAGGTGGATGGTGTACTCACCTACGGCATCGGCGTAGCCGCCCTTGGTGTCGACATACAGGAGGTGCGTGGCATCGACCGGGACTGGATCGGTAGCCGCAACGCGCCAGAGCTTAGCATGGGTATCAAATAGGATTGCACTATCGCCGGTGTCCACATCGCCCTTCAGCTTCACAAAGCTGTAGCCTATGAGCAGGTAGTCTCCAACAAGTGGTTGGGGTGTAACCATGACCTTGGAGGTCACTATGGTCTCATTGCCATCGAAGTCGATTGCGTAGTAGGAGACATCCTGGAAGACGTTGTACATATCCTCGGTCATCTTGAGCGGGTCGCCATCAACCCAGCTACCGGTGCTCATGGAACCTATCTTGAGGGTGCTGGCTACATCAGCGTCGTAGTCATCCCAGACGGAGACACCGATCTTACCGCCTGATGCATACCATTCTGAAGGCAGGATCATCCCTGCTGGTGCAGGACCATCGCCTACCCAGATGATACGCGTGGGCGCCGAGATCACCGGAGGATCGCCGTTGTCGACGCTCATGGTGATGGTGCAGGTCGCACTATGGTCCTCGTCCACCCAGAAGGTGATGGAGTAGGTGGACGGGTAGCCGGCATCGCCCTTGTGCAGGAAGCTGGAGGTCTTGAAGCCGCCATCGTTGGTCATGGCCACGGTGCCGCCCAGCGGCAGCGCGGGATCGGTGCGCAGATAGCTCTTCGCGCCGGCGCGGGTGATGAAGACGGAGTCGTAGGCGGCGCCGGACAGACCCTGCAGGGCAGCGGCGTCGGTCTCGTTGATACGGAAGTTGTAGGCGAGGATCGAGTAGCGATCACCGTTGCCCGGTATACCATCGGTCACCTTGGCGGTGATGTTGCGGGTCAGCGCCGTGTAGCCGGCAATGCCCAGACGCACGTTCCAGTCGCCTTGCTCGGCCTTGAAGCCGCCGGTGTCAGCCACTATGGCTGTGGCAGGCGTGCCGTCTGACTTCCAGGCCCTGGCGCCTGACTTGAGCAGGAGAAGCTCGTTGAGGTCGCCGGTGACATCCTTAGCCTCGATGATGAAGCTGCGCCCACGCAGGATGTAGTTGGGATCGAAGATGATGGAGTCGTCATTGACGATAAGGGCGCGGGACTCGGTGGTGGTGAAGCCGTTGTCCCCGGTCACCGAGTAGGTGATCTGGGTCACAGAGGCCTCGCCCCACGGGATCGTGGGCAGTACCTCAACGCCTGAGGCGTTGGGGTTGATGATGATGCGGTCGGTCAGGTCATAGGTGGCGCCTGTGATGTCCTTGGCCCAGGCGGTGACGTCCTTCATGATGTCGTCGCGGGTCAGGTTGTCCACAGAGCCCTCGATGAAGTCGTAGGCCAGCGGCATGGAGTCGAACACGATCCAAGGCAGCTCGGTGGCGCCTACCCTGACGCGGAAGGCGTAGGAGATGTTGTTGCCTGAATCAGCCAGCGTCACGTAGTAGGTGCCTACGGCATCGGTGAAGCCGCCGTCGTTGTTGATGACCACGGTGAGGTGATCCAGCGTGCCGTTGGGCAGGGCCTTGAAGGCACGGCCACCGATGGCGTCGATGAGCGCCTTATCGCGGTCAGCGGCGGTCTGTATGGCTGTTGCCTCGTAGAGCTCCATCTCGATGTTGTTGCCCACCATGGTGTAGACGGGCTCCTCGATGTGGATCTCCGCGTCCACTACCTCGACTTCGATGCCCTTGTAGATACTGGTGGTGGCGGTGTCGTCGGCACCGATCACGACGTTGAATATCTTCTCGATGGGTCCGTAGCCGTCGTCGTCTTCAACGAAGAGCTCGGTCGAGGAGATGGGCTCCCCGGTCTCGCCGTTGTAGACCGCAGCGCTGGAGTTCAGCAGTATCTGCGTCTCGCGGGCAGCGGGGCTTGAAGCGACGTCCTTGAGCAGTATGACAAAGGAGTTGGCCCTCATGTAGCGGTCTGTGCCCACCTCATAGGTGCCCTCGTTGACAATGACCATGCGGGTGGTCACCTTGACGGGATGGTTGCCGTCACTATCGACCACATCGTAGGTGAGCTTGTAGTCACCTTCTGTGGTGAGGTCCACCGTGCCTGTGACGGTGACGTCAGCGGTCAGGTCGCCGTCCTCCTCGTCATCTGCCGTCACGTTGTAGAAGTCGTCATACTCAGCGGCGGTGATGGCGCCTGCGGGCTTGTCAGCCGCGGGGCCTATCCAGACATGGAGCGGTGTGGGCGCGTAGATGACAGGGGGCTTGCCTTGGGAGACCGTTCCCCTGATGCCCACGCTTTGCTCGGTTGCCGGTATGCCGTCGATCCTGAAGGTGATGGGATAGTAGGTTGCCTCCACGTTGGGATCGAAGCCAGCCGTCGAGGTGAGCAGGGCGTCGCGGTCAGGCGCAGAGGGGACGAGTTTGGTCACCTTGACCTTGGCAGCGGCGATGAAGCCCGGCTGCCCGGCGGTCTGGATGTCCCGTGCGTCCTCCTGGTTGACCCAGAAGCTTGAGGCCTCTATGGCATAGGTGGAGTCCTTGGTGCCCACATCGATGACCTCGGCCTCGGTGATGTGCGCGACGATGTCCTTCTTCTTGGTGCGTCCGTCCACCTGCCAGGTGATCGGATAGTCGCCCTCGGCGGCCGTTGCGGTGTAGCCCGTGGGCCGTCCGGTCCAGGTGACCTGGTCAGAGGGGATGAGGTCGCCTATGAAGGTGTAGGCCTCGGCATACGACATGCTCCGCGCCTCTCCTTCAGAGGCCTGGAAGCTGCCGCCGCTCTTGGCTACGTAGTCGCGGGCGCCGATGATGATGTCATCCGCCTCGTCCCACTCATAGCGGCCGTCGGTGATGACAACGGCGCGGTAGGCCGTGGTGGTGTTCTTGTCGCTGTCGGTGACCGTGTAGGTGACCTTCCACACGCCCAGGTTGTGTTGGTCAAGCGTGATGCCGCCGGCGCCTACCGTGACGTTAGTCAAAGGCATGAGGTCAATGCCAAGGGCATTATCCTCAACGTCGGTGACCGTCATGTACTGCTTGAGCATCGCCGTGGTGATGGGTGTGGAGGTCGCGGTCTGGTTGAACACGAGCGGCTTTTGCTGGAAGCTGATGACCGGGTAGTTGCCCGAGGATAGCGTGATGTCCACCGTGACGGTGATATGCGGCTGTCCTACCGGGGCGAAGGTGACCGGGTACACGCCGTTAGGCTTGATTTCATAGCCCGTGGTGCCTATCGGGTTGTCGACCACCGTCACGCCCCAGAAGTAGAGCCTGGAGTCAGGTATCTGCCAGGCCAGGGCGCCGGCAGCGGTGACCAACAGTGTCTCTGCGGTCCCTGCGCCGTTGCGCACCAGGTCGGCGTCTTTGAGGTCCACCAGGCCGTTGCTGGCAACCACGGTGTAGCGGATGCCACCGGCGGTGTTGAAGCCGTCACCTATGGCATCGCGCTCGACCACCTTGGCGGTGAGGTCCATCACAGCATGTCCGGTATAGCCTACCTGAGGAGTGCCGGACTCGAAGTGGATGGTGTAGTCGCCCACGGCATCGGTGTAGCCGCCCTTGGTGTCGACATACAGGAGCTCTGTGACATCGACCGGGTCTGGATCTGTAGCCGCAACGCGCCAGAGCTTGGCATAGGAGTCAGTCATGATGGTAGTGTTGCTGGTGTCCACGCTGCCCTTCAGCTTCACAAAGCTGTAGCCCATGGGCAGGTAGTCACCGTAAAGCGGGAAGGTTGTCAGCATGACCTTGAAGGTCTCGACTGTGGTGTTGTAGTCGGAGTCCGTCGCCGAATAGGAGACATCCTGCCAGACGTTGTACATATCCTCGGTCATCTTGAGCGGGTCGCCTTCTACAAAGCTACCGGTGCTCATGGAGCCTATCTTGAGCTTGCTCTGGATATCCATGTCATAGTCATCGGTGACCGTGACACCGATCTTGCCGCCGGAACCGGTCCAGTCAGAAGGCATGATGGTCCCTGCTGGAGCAGGGCCTTCGCCCACCCAGATGATGCGGATGGGCGCCGTGATGACCGGAGGCTGGCCGTTGTCGATGAAGACGGTGATGGTGGTTGAAGCATCGGGGTCCTCAGGACAGGCAAAGGTGATGGTGAACTGCTGGCCCTGTGTCAAGGCGCCGGAGGTCGCAAAGCCACCGTCGCTCGTCATGGCCCTGGTCACGCTCGCGGTACCAAAGCTAAGAGCGGTGCGGTCATAGAACGCGAGCTCTGACTTGGTGAAGAACAGCTCGCGGTAGGCAGCCGGATCGGTGATCGCCTTGCCGGCATGCGCGTTGGCGTCTATCACATTGATGCGGAAGTTATGCGCAACAACGGAGGTGCTTTCGCCATTGGCGCCGTTCGAGTTGGTGTTGGGGACTGCCGTGCTGCGATCATCGAGCACCTTGGCCTGGATGGTCTTCTGCAGCGTCCCATAACCTTGCACCTGGATGACTATCGCTGTGTAGTCGCCAGGCATCCTTGTGTAACCGCCGTTGTCGTTCACGCTGGCGCTACGCGGCTGCCCATTGGTATCCCATGCCCGAGCCTCAGACAAGGTCAGGATCTCGGTACTTGACCCATTGGCAACAGAGTAGGGCACCACGTAGTTCAGGGCCTTGAGGATGTAGCTGGAGTCATAGACATAGCGGCCGTCGTTGACAAACACCGCACGGGTGTCTGAGACCGTCAGGTAGTTCTCGTCCTCATAGGAGTAGGTGACCCGATAAATGCCGGCCTTATCCGCCGGGATGTAGGAGACACCAGCGTCCGTTTCTGCGTCAACGATGCTGATGGTTACAAGGTCGCGCACATCACCGGTCGGGTTGCCTGTATCAATTTCCTTGACATCGGTCGCAACCACGCCCTCCATCAGCTTGGCGTGCGTCAGGTTGCCGGAGCCGTCAATGGAGCCTGCGGCCACCGGCATGTCGATGGCGAGCGGTTTGGGCGTCGCACTGATGAAGAGGTCGTCGTAGCCACTGCCTACCTGAATGGTAAGGTTGATCTTGGTCACTTCATCCACGTCGGAGATGATGAAGCGGTAGATGCCCATGGCCTTGGTACCCGTGGTGAAGGTGGTGAGGTAGTTGTCGGTGTCCTCGAATATCTTCACAGCAGGAGGCGGAGACACCCGCGTGCCGTTTGCCAGGTACTTGGAAGCGCTGGCCTGCAGGACTTCTATAACCTCAGCGGCGCCCAGGGCTGCCGTGGTCTCGGCCTCCACCACTGTCTGCTTGGCAGGGGTGCCAAAGACCCAGGTCACTGAGCCGTAGGGCGGTGGGATGTCCGGGCCGACTACTGTGGCATCGGTTACCTCGCCGACAATGGTCTTGGAGATGGTGCCCGAGGGCGAGTCATGGGCTTCTATCGTTATGTTATGGATGCCCTTGGAGGGGCCATAGCTCCCAGGATAGATATCTGAGATGTTTCCAGCCAGGCCGATCTCGTTGCCGTAGGTGCCGTCAAAGAGCTTGGCCTGGGACTTGTCGAGGATGTCATTGTTGATATTAGCGCCGACGTCTGTCAGGCGGGTCACAAAGGAGCGGGCGTAGAGGATGCGCCCGTTGCCCACCTTGTAGGAGCCGTCATTGACTACCACAACGCGGTATTTGCTTATCGCCCATTGGAAGTCGCTGTCCTGCACGTCGAACTTGAGCTTGTAGATGCCCGGTGTGTTCAGGTCAACGGCGGTTGTGGGAGGAACAAAGCTGACTATGACCTCATCGGTCAGATCGCCGTCTTCGACGTCGTCGGCAGTGACGCCGTACATGTCACCGAGAACAGCCTCATATTGCTCACGCGTGATAGCGCCAGCCGGTGCGGCTGTCTCACCTATCCAGACCTCGATTGGGGTAGAGAGCGTGATCACCGGGCGGTTGCCGTCTGAGACGGTGCCGATGGGGTCGACCCGCGTGGAAGGTGAGGTGAGAACAGCGCTGTCCTTCACCGTGTTCCAGGCGCCAAAAGCGAGGGGGTAATCGGCTTCTGTTGGGCCGAATCCACCGGTTGCGATGACAAAGGGTATCGCGTTATCGGCGCTGTCCACCAGCTTGATGACCTTGACCTCTGACTTTGCGATGAGCGCTGCGTTCAGACCAGGGCCCATCATCGCATTGGCATCCGCGGTGTTGACCTGGAAGTGATTGGCCGTCATGGCGTATTGGTCGTTGTCGCCACCGGGGAAGATGACATCAGCATCGGTGATGTAACCGGTGATGGTCTTGGTGGTGGGATAGCCCGTCACCATCCAGGTGAACTTGTACTCACCTTCGGGACAAGGAACAGTATAGCCCGCTGGTGGGAAGGGGGTGACAACCACTTCTGTGGCGTTGATGGTCGTACCATCGATCTCAAAGGCGACAGCCCGTGACCAGTTCCTCACCTGGCCCAGACTGCCGTTGACATCCTTGGACATGGCAACAAAGTTCTTGGCGCCCAGGATGACGCCGTTTACCTTGTCTATCTCAAAGCGGCCGTCGTCGATGACAATGGCGCGGGTCGCCGTGGCATCCATGCCGTCAGAGTCAATCGCGGTGTAGACCACCTTGTAGACGCCCACGTTGCCCGTGTTGATGGTCGCGGTGGGTGAGCCGTTGACCGTGTAGGTGGTCTTGGATGTGAGGCGGATGTCGCCGTCCTCAGCGTCGATGACCGTCATCTCGGCCTTCATCTCGGTGTCGGTCAGGTTGTGAGCCGAGGCGCTGTCCTGGAATTTGATGACCAGCGGTTCTTCGAGGAAGGTGATGACCGGAGGCGTGCCAAAGAGCAGATAGGTCACCTGGACACGGATGCTTGGCACGTCTTTGATGCCAAAGGTGACGGTATAGGAATCGCCTGCGCTACCGCCGGATGCAGGGATATTGTTTGAGACAACAAAGACGCCTGCGCTGTCCAAAGAGGTCAGCGGATAGCTGGCGCTGCCCAGATGCGTGGAACGGGTTTCCAGCCTCCATGCCTCTGCAACGGACTCGTTGATGAGTTTGAGTTGAACGTCAGGATCCATGCCCGAGAAACCTGCAGCCTCTGGGACGGTGATGGTCACGTCATTGGCTGCTATGGTGTAACGGATATTATCTACGGGGTTATCGGCATCGGTGATCTTATCCTTCTTTACCACAACGGCATCGATGACCAGCGTATTGGTGGATCCGACAACACCCAATGTGACGGGATAGGTGCCCACCGGGCTTCCCGTTCCATAGAGGCCTGGTGAGACCAGGCGTGCTGTTGCACTGGTGAAACCACTAGGATCTGACTCATCGATCTTGAAGGCATAGGCGCGGCTGTCTGCCAGGATGGCCGCCTCAGAGGCGTTGATCGCGTCGATGTTCTTCACAAAGCTTGTGGCATCAAGGCCATAGCCGTCATCCCAGATAACTATGCCTACAGACACCACGCGGTAAGCTGTTGCAGTGTTGTCGTCGTCGTTAGTCACAGTGTAGCGTACTGAATACAGGCCGCGCTTGGTCAGATCCACAGCAGAGGCATCGTAAGTGATCCTGTCTGTGATATCAAAAGAAGAGCCAAAGGAGTCCCAGGCTCTGACACCTTCTTTATACTTAGCATCCGTGAGCTCAGATGGCAGGATGGAGCCATCTGGGCGGTTCCCACTGGGAGTGTCGCTGATGAAGGGCTCAGCCGGGTCGCCTATCCAAACAAGGATGGGGCCGTCGATCTCAATGACGGGCACGTTGCCGGGGATGATGTGTGCGATGATGGTGACTTTGTATTCCTTGGCGTCGGGCATGTCTTTGACATGGAAGGTCACCGCATAGTCACCTGCGGTCATCATTGCTGGGTCAGGAATCGATACGCTGATCACCTCGACGTTATCGGAGGACCATTCCGTGTCAGTAAGCAGCTTGCGGGCCTTTGCCTCAGCCTCAGCTATCAGCTGGGCATCACGGGCGGGTTGGCTCTTGCTCATCATGGTGATGGCGTTGTTCACCGACATGGTAAAGTCATGGGCATCAATGTAGGCTGTCTCAGTTGGTTCGACCTTCACTGTTGCATACTTGTATATGGTCGGGTCATCGACAGCCTGGTACTTAACCGTATAGATCTTACCGGTGGGATGAGCCAGAGCAAACTCGTCGCGATCGTAATAGTCCACGTTATCCCAGTAAGGATCGCACTCGGAAACTTCGACTATCTCACGCAGAGTCGTTTCGGTGGATTTGGTGGCCTGAGCATTGATGAGGTCCTTCAGCGCCTCGAACTGAGCAGGGTTGTTCTGTCCCAGCGCGGCTATCTCACGAGCCTCGATAAGGCCGATGACCGCATCCTTGGCGGTCAGCGCCAGATCTGGCTGGGAGACGGTCAGATAAGGCGCCGCCAGCTTGGTGGTGTCACGGATGGCCGTGTCGACCAGCGGGTTGGCGTTGCCGTTTGCGTCTTCTAATATGAAGTAAACCTCGTCACCCTCGCTGAGGCTGGAAAGCGCGCTGGCAGGAACGGTGTATTCCCAGGTGCCGTCACCATTCAGCGTGCCGTACACCGTGCTGCCGCCTTCTGTGATGACGTTATCAGCGGAATTGACCACGGCATAGATCTTCACGGCCGGCTCGGGGTTGTGCGGCTCGGCCAAGGCCTGGTTAGGTGTCCAGGTACCTTTGATCTCACTTGTTACACCAATCCACATCTTGTTGTTGTTCGGCGTGGTGATGCCTGCCGGTACCGGAGGTAGCACGTCCTCGACGGTTGCGGCATACTGTGGAAGCTCCTCGGGTATCGCTACGTGGACACGCGGAGAGACAGGATACGTATCCTCCACACCGCGCCATGCGGATATCAGCTCATACTTATCGCCAGGATAGAGGAACTCACCACCGGGCTTGGTATAGCGCAGAACACCTTCCAGGTTATCCACACCAGTCTCAACCGTATAGATGGACTCATCTCTGAGGGAGACGGTCTCGCCTGGCTGTGATAATGATGTGGTGCCGTTGTGGGTGATCTCAAAGCGGCCAAAGACCTCACCGTCCCAGAGCGGACGGGGCTCTTCCAGGCCCTCTGGCACCACGCCAATGACGCGTACGAATTTATCGGCATTGGTAAGCCGTTCTATCTCTTGGAAGGCTGGCGTAGCATTGTTGCCTGAGATGCGGCGGTAGGGACGCATGCCCTGGTTGCCAAAGTTGATCTGACCGTCCGGATCCCTGGGAACGCTGCTCAGGTAAGGCGTATCAGGAGAAGCAAGCGTAGCCATGTTCGTGCCGGAAAGGGTATAGGTCACCAGTGACCAGGACCTGGCGGGATTACCGCTGATCGGGTTATTCGAGCTGTTGGTACCGCCGTTACCGGAGCCGTCACGGTTATTGCCGTTGCCCCATACCGCCAGGTCGGAATTCTTTGAGGAGAGAGAGCTGCCGGAACCCACACTGAAGACACGCACCTGAGAATTGGGGCTCATATTGGCAAAGTCATAGTACAGGGGTTCGTCGGCGGAGAAGGTGAAATTAGTGCCTGTGGTGAAAATCCCGTTGGTGGCGGCCACGTCTCTGGTGTCGTTAATATTACCTTCAGCAATGAAGATGGCGCCCTTACCTAGGGTGATGCTGCCGTTATTCTGGCCGCCAGCGGCAACCGCCGCGCCCTTTGCCGCATAGAGCTTGACGCTGGATTTCTCACCAGAGATCTCAAAGCTCCAGTTATTGGCGGCATACGCGATAGCAGCCTTGGCATTCAGTGACGAGGCGGTTGTCGAGGCAGCGCCGGTTCCACCATCGTTGATGATCTCAACCGTGGCGCCACCCGTGACCGTGAAGCTGTTGCCGGTACCCGTACCAAAACGGATGGCCGGGCAGTCGCCGTTGTTGCTGCCAGTAGCGGGGGTCCGCTTGATGATGGTTACCTTGGCTTTATCGGAGATGTTCAGCTCCTGATTGCCTACCAGATAGAACCTGACGGTTCCGGCATAACCGCTGGTGTGGGTGTTCGAGATAGCATACAGCTCAGACCCCTCACCGCTCACGTTGAACTGACCGCTCTCGATACGCTGGAGGATGGTGATACCACCTGAGGGGTTATCGTCGTAGGCTTTGAGGACACCACCATTGGTGATGTTGATGCCGCCGCCGCCCTGACCACCTGCGGAGCTTTCACCCCACAGAGAGATAACACCGCGGTAGTCATAGCCAGACTCATTGCCGTGGACCTCTAAGGTCGCATTGTCAACGAAGATCTCAGCAACGGAACCAACCCCGTAGTTACCTACGATGATGGTGGAGGTGTCCGCACGGGTGGTGTTCTCAATATAGACGTCTGCCCCATTGATTACCTTTATCCAGCTGCCACGTATATTCGAAGCTGAGTTGTCATTGTGCTGGGCGCAGACAAGGCCGTTTGTGGTACCGGTGTTGTTGCCCTTGATGAATACCTTCGCAGCGTCATAGGTCTGGTAACGGGCATTGATGATGGCTTGATCGCCACCGGTGGAGTTGGGGGAGTTGTCCCACGTAAGGTTGCCGGTAACGTTAACTGAGCCGCCGGGGATGGTCACTATACCACCGCTTGGCGCAGGGCCCGCCGCGTTGCCGTCTACGTTGTGGAGGTTGACCGTCCAGCTCGCACCTGTTCCACTGGCATTCGAGTTCGAATTAGCAGTAGTGTTTGTGGTGAAGGCAGATATCAACTGCGAGGTGCCTCCATTGGGACGGATGATGTCGATGTTCTGCAACGTGAACTGCGATCCCGCAGGGGCGCCGTTGTTGAGTTGGAAGGTCTTACGTGCAATGGTTGTAGACGAGCCTCTAAGGTCGAGGGTCTTCCCATCACCGTTGATGGTCAGCGAGCGATTGATGGCGGGCAGGTCATTGCCTGCCGTATCACCACCGGTACGCGCGATGTTCGTTGAGAACTCGATGTAGACAACCACTGGGTTGCCTACTGCAGCAACCAGCTCGGCCCAGTTGTCAACCGTCACCCGCGTGTTGTCACCGCCAATGGGGCCGCCCAGAGGCATGATCTCTATGGGGCCTGCAGCGGGGGGCTCACCAAGCTCCAGTTCGCCCTCAAGGCCAAAGATGTCGATGAAGCCGCCTGGCGGTTCACCCAGGATGGTCTCGCCTAGATCACCCAGGCCGCCTTCCCCAGGATCATCCCCTGTCGGTTCTCCTTCATCACCGCCGTATTCGACCATGCCCTCTGGTGGGGCGATGATCTCATCCGCGAATGAACTGAGACCGGTCATGGGGAACATGACGATCAAACTGATGGTCACCAGAACGGAAAGTATCCTCTTTGGGATACCTGGTTTTCTGATCTGGTTCTTGTGGGACGTGACCCGTTTCTTGCTGCTCATGGCAACCCCTCTCCTTGCTTTTCCTAACCCTGCGTTTTTCCTCAAACTCCTCCGGTTAAGTCATACGCGTGCTTATCGTTATTACTTATTACTATCCTGTATCTTTACTGGCGGGCAGTTTGATCTGTTCGATCTCGCTGATCACCAGGGTGTTTTCCTGTCTTACTAATGTATAGAGGAAGACGTCATCGACCGTGGCCCATCTGCCGTCTTTCATTGCGGTGTATTGCGGCTGCGCCAGTATGTAGACGTTCTTGCCGTCTGTGTAGGTTTGGCCGATGGCCAGACGGAAGACCAGGATCTGGTAACCGTCGTAGGCTTTGACAAGCTGCTCGGCCCTGCTGCCCGCTTTTACGTCATCGAAGACCGCGCGGCCGTTACCAGCGAGGTAGGCTGACCAGTCAGCGTTGAAGGCGATGACGCGGCCGACGGCTGTCTCGTCTATGAGCACAACCTGCTTTGTGCCGTTGTTGTCGATCTCTGCGAGGTAATTGTTTGACAGGGGCGCGAGCTTCTTGGTGTCGACTGTCTTTATATAGGGGCCTACGTTTGTCAGGTTGAGCGCATAGTCATAGCCCACTTCGCCGATCTGCCCGTTTCTGTTGTGGCTTAGCTGGCTGCTGATGACTGCGGCGGGGCTGGGGTTCACGGCTGCCGTTTTACCGGAGGCGCCACCCAGTCCATTGTAGGTGAGGAAGAAGAGCTCGCCCAGCAGGAGCGCCGCAACCACGATGGCAGCGATGCGCTTGGCCCTTGTATTCAAAAGGCTGGAGCCGGGACGCTTCTTATTGGGGGTGTTGGTGTTGGGGGTGATGGTGTTTTTGTTGCCGTTGCTTTTGGGGATAGAGACCACAACGGGCGGCTGAGCCTCAGCTGCGCCGGCAACCGCGAAGGCAAGCGCAGGCGCTGTAGCAGGCGCTGTAGCAGGCGCTGTAGCAAGCGTCATGGCCCTGAAAGGCAAAACGGCAGCCATAAGCTGCGACCAGGCGCTTTTCATGCTATGCAGTTTGCTTGTCAGGCCCTTGTCTGGGTGAACAGCTTGCATCGTACTGAACAGACGCTAGCTTGGTCTTAGATGCCCTGAACTTCCTGAAGACCCCTTGTCACAAGTACGCCCGCAGTCAGACTGAGCCCCTAAGCCACCCTTGCCAAACTTAAACCGCCTCAACTGTCTCCTCCCCAATCTTACTTCCCCGTATTCCCTTGCTAAGACACAAAGCGCTCACTGCGCTTTTCACGCTGGGCGTTTATGCAGTTAAAATGGCATGGTATAAAGAATCCATCAGCCCTTGCACGCACTGCCCCCTGTGGTCTTCAAGGATTTTACTGCTGTGAAATACGTACCTAATATGATGTTCGACGTATCAGATAGGAATTCTGCACCAATTTGCTTCTGTGAAATACGTACCTTATGTGATGTACGACGTATCAGATAGGAATATTGACACCAATTCTATACCATAACTGCTCTCATTTGAAGCTCGGAAGGACAAATTGTCAAAAATTCTCCTTTTGAACGTCTCATATGCCCCGTTGACCCTACTTGCTCAAACACCTTTTTGCCTTTTTCAGCTTCACCCTGGGGGGTGTAGCCATACCTCTGGCAGTGGTACATATTTCTACAAACTTTATTAATTTTACTAGGGTTCTTCGCTTTGCTGTGTATTTTGTTAGCTCGCCCACCCTGTCTTACCCTTGTGGCTCAACTATAGGGCAAAAGCATGAAGCCCAACAGCCCCATTCCCCCCGGCGTAAGGCTCTTGACAGCTTTTTTTCTGGTGTTAATTTGCCATTAATTGAAGCACTTTCCCCATAAGGACAGAATGGGGACGCTTTTGGGGGCGATGGCTGAAGCCCGTCTCCCGTCAACAAAGGGTTGACAAAGGGGACGGTCCCTTTTGTCATATTGTCACCCCTGTCACACTTTATTGTCACCCCGGACTTGTTTCTCTGTCACCCCGGGCTTGACCCGGGGCCTAGCCCAGCGGCTGTGGCACAACTGGGGCTGTCGTCTATTCCTGCTGTGGGCACTACGAGGGAAAAGGGCAGGCAAGGAGGAGTGGCAGCGTGTGTCCTGTTGCTGCGGCTGCGCTCGCAATGACGGAGGGTAGACTTCAGCCATCGACCCCAAGACCGCAGCTTGATCCCCTAGGTTGCCACGCTGCGCCGCCTTCGGCGGCTGCGCTCGCAATGACGGGGAGTAGACGGAATCGCAGGTGGATGCGTCAACTGTAAGATAGAGACAGACTTCAGCCGCCCTGCCCAAAACCGCATACATGTCGGCTTGGTATAATACGCGCTGCAGCAGGCTTCCCTAACCTGCGCACACCAAGAGCAACCGCCGGAGCAGACACCCATGGCCAGCAGTATCTACACAAAGAACTACGCGAACCTCTCAGAGGACACGCAACAGCGCATCGCCCGCGATCAGCAAGCTGGCTGGAGCAACCCCTGGCGAGCCACCGAGGCCCAGGCCGTTCGCCGCGACCCCGCCCATGACAAGACATCGCTGTCGCGTCCCGCCTTTGTGCGAGATGCCGAGAAGATCCTGCATTCACCCTATTACAACCGTCTTGCCGATAAGACCCAGGTCTTCTCGTTATATAAGAACGACGACCTGACCCGCCGCGCCCTGCATGTGCAGATGGTCTCGCGCAACGCCCGCACGGTTGGCGCTGTGCTGGGGCTGAACACCGACCTCATCGAGGCCATCGCCCTGGGGCACGACATTGGCCACACGCCTTTTGGGCATGCCGGCGAACGTTGCCTTGATGCCCTGTTCCACCGGCATGCGGGGTTGTACTTTGACCATAACGTGCACAGCGTACGCGTGCTGGACGGCATTTTCCGCCACAACCTCAGTCTCCAGACCCTCAGCGGCATCCTCTGCCATAACGGTGAGTTCGAGCAGCAGGAGTACCGCCCGCAACCCCTGGAGGACTTTGCCGCCTTTGACGCCCTGGTTGGGGACTGCTACAGCCACACCTTGCCGCTTGAGGATCTGGTGTCCTCCACGCTTGAGGGTTGCATTGTGCGCGTCAGCGACATGGTCGCCTATGTGGGTAAGGACCGCCAGGATGCTGAGCGGGCGGTGGACCGGGACAGTGTTCCCCAGTATCCACGGTCGGAGATCGGCACCAAGAACGCCGAGATCATCAACAACCTCAACGTAGACCTCATTGAGAACAGCTACGGCAAGGATCACCTGCTTTTCAGCAGGAAGGCCTTTGGGGCCCTGCGTGATATCAAGAAGGAGAACTACCAGCTCATCTATGGCAATGAGCAGGTGAACCAAACCAGCGCCGAGCTGCTGGGGGGTATGTTTGGGCGCCTGTATGAGCAGCTGCGCTCTGACCTGCTGGCCGGCGATGAGAGCGCCTACATCTACCGGCACCACGTCAACTTTGTGGACACCTGGCGCAGGCGCTACAAGGATCCCCGCCCCTACCGAGAAGAGCCGGCCGATCAGATTGTGGTGGACTACCTTGCCAGCATGACCGACGACTACTTTGTCGACCTGCACACCCACCTCTTCCCAGGTGAGACCGCCATAGCGTACGTTCCTTATTTCAAGCGCTGAGTTGGGGAGCAGAGGTGTTTGAGGTTAGTCGTCAAAATGACGACTAACCTCTTAGCGCCTCAAACCTTCAGTAAAACCTGAATATGACAAAGGGGACGGGGGGGATTCTGTCAAATG
>WRHL01000010.1 GCA_009783245.1 Coriobacteriia bacterium | reverse complement strand
TCCCTTTTTCCCCCTGCGAAAAGCGCAAAATGGAAAAGGGGACCGGCCCCCTTGTCAAGTCCGTTCCCCTTGTCATGTTCGCCTTCTTGGTGTTCGCATGAGCCAGGTGCTGCTCACCTCGCTGGCGCTCTCCCTGCTCGCCACCCTGGCGCTTGAAGCGGGGTTCTTTTGGCTCACTGGCAAGCGCAACAAACGTGACCTCCTGCTCCTGCTGCTGGCCAACCTGGTTACCAACCCGGCAGTAGTGCTTCTCCTCTACCTGACACAATGGTTCACCACCTTGAATTACATCGCGGTAACCGTGGTCCTCGAATTCTCAGCCGTCTTCATTGAGGGCTGGTACTACAAGAACTACGGTCAGGAGTTCAAGCGCCCCTTCCTCTTCTCGCTTGCCGCAAACGCCTTCTCCTTTGGGATCGGCCTTCTTCTGCAGTTGATCTTCAGGTAGTCTCGTCAGAGATCTTGGTCATCGCGCCGGCCATGATGCGGCGCTCCATGGCGATGAGCTCCTCGGGGGTGTTCACGTTGACAAAGGCTCCACCACGATGGTCAGCCTCAAGGGCCATCGCAGGCGTGAACTCATAGAGCCTGGCCTGCTCGTACCAGCTGGTGGCCCGGGTCTGGCCGTCGAGAAGGGCGGCCTGCACCAGGGGCAGGCAGGTTTCACGCCGATACACAGCGTGGAAGGGCTCGTAGCCGTGGCTGGTGACCGGCACCGCCACATCCGCGCCGCTGCCTTCAAGAGCGTCGCGCTCGGCAAGCAGCAGGGGCGCCGAGGGAAAGACCATGTCACAGGCCACAATGCCCACGTAGGGGTTGGCCGCGTAATACAGCGCGGTAAAAAGCCCATTCAGTGCACCACGGACATCGTAGACGTCTGAGTACAGCTTGAGTTTATCGTCATATCTCACGTCGCCGCAGAGGAAATCGAGGCTCGGATGGTCATTGGTTGTGATGATGAGTTCGTCAGCGGCTGGGCCCAGGCGCTTAAGGCCGCGGCAAATCAGGGGCAGGCCGCAGAAGGAGACGATGGCCTTCGACGTTCCCATCCTTTTGGATTCTCCCCCGGCCTGGATAACAATTGTCAGTTTTTCCATAGCATGGATTATAGCAATCCCTGGCCTTACAGTGAAACCGTTATACTGAGGGAAACTGCCTGGGAGAGGATCGCTCGGGGCTCTCTGACGTGGAGGAGGGGTTTGATGAGGCTTGATGGGAATGTCGCGGTTGTGACCGGTGGTAACGGCGGGATTGGTGAGGCCATCGCCCTGAAGTGCGCCGAAGAGGGGGCATCTGTTGTCATTGTCGGCCGCAATGAGGAGAAGAACGCCAGGGTTCTTGCCAAGCTTGAGGCATTGGAGGCCCAGGGCACGCGCCATACAGCCCTCAGGGCGGATCTGACCGCTGAGACAGAGGTCGAGGCCCTGATGGGTCGGATCTATGAGGCATATGGGCGCATAGATACGCTGGTCAACAATGCCGGCATCTTTGGGAATACCACCGAAGTCCCGCAGTTCACCAAGCCCTTTGATGAGATCCTGGAAGCTGAGTGGGATACCATCATGACGACTAACGTCAAGGCGCCTTTCTTCTGTTGCAAGCACGTCGCTCGGTATATGAAGGAACAGCGGGCGGGGTCTATCATCAACGTTTCGTCGTCAACCGCGTGGATGGGCGCGCCGATGTTCCTGCACTACGGTACGGCAAAGGGAGCGCTTATCGCGATGACCAAGGGGCTGGCGGTCAGCCTGGCTCCCTACAACATCCGCGTGAATACTATATGTCCCGGCCAGGTCTTCACTGATTCCAGTCTCTCCTTTGGTTTCAGCGCAGAGGCAACCGGAGACAGGATCAAGGACAGACAGCTTCTGCAGACCGTTACCCAGCCCGAGGACATGGCCGGAATAGCCGTGTACCTTGCGAGTGAGGAGAGCCGTATAGTCACTGGTCAAGCCTTTGGCATCAACGGAGGCAGCTTCCTACACTGAGGTCACTCCAACACAAGCGCCAGTATGGCTTTTGCCACCGCTTGGTAGAACCCAGCCTGCGCCGCGGCAAGCGTGCTTCTGGCGAAATCACCTGCCCAGTTGGTCACATACTGCGCAAGGAACGCGTCAAAGGCGTTGTCTGGCATCTCCAGACCCTCGGGGAGCTCGGGAAGCTCGATTACCGCAGCGTTGACCAGGGCGAGGTACTGCAGGAACTCGAACTCGGTTGCGATATGATCCAGCGGCTCGTTCTTCTCGGCAGCCCTACCAACGCCACAGCCCTTCATGAAACGCTCGATCTCCATTGCCCGCGGGCTCACGAACATCAGCGGCTCAAGGCCCTGCTCCAGGGCATGCCACACGCCCGCATAGGGCCAGACCACCGGGGTGGGTGCGCCTACAAACAGGCGTGTATACTCAATGCGTAACGTATGGAAGAGCTCGTCGGGGTCTTGCCCCTGGTAGTCTGTGACTGCCTTTGTCGCCTGGGCAAGCTGGGATTGTTCAAGCCCGACACGCTCCCCCAGCTCGGCAAGGGCCTCAGCGAACTCGCCACTGCAGAGCGCCTGGGCCAACTCCAGGGTAGGAAGCCTCAAGCTCAAAGCCAAAAGCTCACAAAAGGCTCCGCGCGCCAGCCATTCGTCCTGTGTGCACACGCCTTGCAGACTCATACATCATCCCCTGTCATCTTTGGCGAACCGGCCCGGCTGCGCCCTTGGCTCCAACCCTTGATGTGCCTCCAAAGCCAGCCAGCATGGACCACCACATGTATCAGCGCAAGGGCGAGCAGCGCCTTTGCGCTGACCGAGTGGAGCGGGTTCCAGAAGAAGTAATCCGGCGCCACAAGCCCCAGCAGAGGCAGGATGTGCCGGGAGACCATGATACCTGATACCGTAACCACCATGAACACCGCAACAAGGAGCGTTCCCAAAACCAGGTTCGCCGTTTGGAGCAGATTTGGCTTGCTCCGCAGTTTCCTGAACGCCTCAATGACCCAGTCATAGTGCTGGGCGCCATGGACGATAAAGACAAGGAGAACGCCCAAGCTGACCCACTCATGCACAGACAGCCCGGTGATGATTGGGTTCGCAGCAATTATGTAGAGCACGGCCGCAATGATGTCCAGTGTCAGGAGACGAGAGTTCTTCATGCTTCTACCTCGTCTTTCTCACGATAAGAACAAGCCCCAACGTGAAAACCACCGGTACCAGGATCCACAGGTTCAGGCTGGAGTCGCTGGGCCTGTTGTAATGCGTGGTGAGCCTGTCCCAAGCGTGACAGGAGGTGTCGGAGCAACCCTCGACTTTGGGGCAGAGCATAGTGAAGCTGCCGTTGGGGACCGGCGCTGCCTGTGCGGCATGGCAGCCACCGTCTGGCTGGGTGCAGGCAGCAACAGGGCAGGGGGTCTGCGCCGTGATCGCGCCTGGCAGTGCAAACCCGTTGGGTGCAGCCAGTGAGGTGGCGCCAAAGACTACGGCTCCAAACAGGGCAAAGACCACCAGGCTGGCGAGGAATCTCTTTATCATGGCTGGCGCTCCTTTAAGAGGGGCTTGTCACCCCGGCTTGCCTTTGTCACCCCGGGCTTGACCCGGGGCCTACCCCAGCGCTTGCGGTACGACAGCGGTTGTCGTCTATTGAAGACACTGTCGTCTAATCTTGAAGGGGCGCTATCAACAAGGACGGCGCCCCTTCTTTCTCGTTATATGCTAGTTATCCTCAGCAGCAGGCTTCAGCGGTAATAACCTGATTCCCAAAAGCAACAGCAGGGCGCCTAATCCCAGCACTCCTATGACGATCCCGAACTCCAGAGGAGAAGGGACGTACACCAGGCTGGAACTGAGCGATGCAAGGCTGGAACCTCCGCCGCTGAGTTCAGGCCCGGTCAAGACCGTAGGATAGCTGATGTTGGGGATCTGGAACCCGCCTACCAGCAGCTGAATGCGTTTGCATAGGATGGCAAGCACTGCCAGCGCCGACGCGCAGACCACCAATGAAGTAGTGCGCAGGGTTGGGACAAAGGCTACAAAGAGCACAATGATGCTTAGGATGATCTCGGTCCAGAAGAACGGCGCAAGCGCTCCTGTGGTGAGCATGGCCACAATGGTGGCGCCTTCTGCCCCGGGAAAGCCCGAGGTCAGAAGATCGCAGGCAAAGAAGTACAGGTCTACCGCCATGAAGATGCCCAGGAACTTGGCCATCTTGACGATGTTCTCCTGCTTGAGCTCAAGGTAGCCTGCCTTGCGAAGCGCCACAACAACAATGAGCACCAGGGCGAGGCCTGAGACAAGCGCCGAGGAGACGAACCAGGGGCCGAGCAGGGCTGTATACCAGAGCGCCCGCGCCTGCAACAGGCCGAAGATCCAAGCGGTGACCGTGTGTACCATGACCGCGCAGATGAGGGCTATGGCAGAGAGCACCCTGAGCGCCTTGGCCGAGCCCTTGCCCTTCTCGAGCCTGAGTACTGCCCACAGATACACAATGGAGATGATCAGATAGAGCGTGAGCACTATGATGTCCCACATGAGCGGGGAGCTCATGTTGGCATAGGCAAAGAGGTGCCAGACCCTCTGAGGGCCGCCAAGGTCGACCAGGACAAAGGCCACAGCAAGGACCGTGCAGCAGATGGATACCCAGACCGCCACCTTTGAGATGCCGCCAAAGCCCTTGGCGCCAAAGACCTTGGGCGCCGATGAGATGATCATGCCACCTGCGGACAGGCCCACAAACCACATGAAGTTGATGATGTACAGACCCCAACTGTCCAGGTTGCGCATATTGGTGTTCACAAAACCGGCTGACAGCTGGTAGGCCCAAAGCCCTATGCCAATGGCGGCGATAAGGGCTGCGATGATGATAGCTATCATCTGCCCCTTGGAACGGGAGGTTTTTTTCGTTGATTCAGTCATGATGTCCTCCTCCCTTACACCAGGTAGTAGACGGACGGATTGGTACCCCGCTCTGGGAGTAGCTGGATGTACTTCCTCTTACTGATGAGATTGACAACTTTATCATCTGGATCATTGAGATCTCCAAAAACTCGAGCTCCAGAAATACAGGCATCGATGCATATTGGCTCTTCCCCCTTTGATAGCTTGTGATAGCAAAGTGTGCATTTCTCTACTACGTGCTTTTGGTGCTTGGGTACATTGATATCACCAACAGCAAAATCCATCGTATATGTGGGCTCTTCCCAGTTGAATGAGCGCACGCCGGTATAGGGACAAGCAGCCATGCACATCCTGCATCCAATACACAAGTCATAGTCCTGACGAACAGCGCCTGTAGTAATGTCCTTATAGGTCGCTCCTACAGGGCATGCTTTTGTGCAAGCTGGATTTGCGCAGTGCTGGCATATCATCGGAATATAGTGTTTTGAGAGATTGGGGAATGTACCCTTTGCAGAATCCATTGATGCTCCCCCATTTGTGAGTATTCTATTCCAAATCACTCCAGCTGAAAGGTTGTTCTCAATCTTGCATGCTACAGAACACGAATGACATCCGACACAGCGCTTGGTATCAACTACTAAACCGTACTGTTTTTCAGCCATGATCTATGCCTCCTCTCGCCACGGACGAATATCAGCAGCTACATCCATAAAAGACGTATTGACAGCAAGGGGGTCAGGAAAGGATGAGGTCAATTCCGTCCAACCGCCGGCCTTGAATTCATGCTGCTGCCAGCTTTTTGGGTAAAGTAGAACTCCAGGACGGATATTGTCGGAGAACTCTGCTTTCACAACTGCATGTCCTCGATCATTGAATACCTCTACAAGGCTACCATCGGTAATACCACGCTCTACAGCATCGATAGGATTGATTTTTACGAGGGGCTCTTGTCCAATCTCTGCCAACCACTCGTTCTCATATTCATTGGTATGCCATCTGGTACGTAAGCGCTCAGACATCAACGCCATGGGATACTTCTTCATGGCTTCAGAAGTCGGCCAGGATTCATGCGGCGGGAAGAATCTTGGGACACGGACAGCTGTGGGGTCAAAATCTTGCCCCCAGTTCAGCCTTGGTGCAACCATCTCACAGTAAAGATTCGCCTTTCCGGTCTCGGTTGGGAAGTATCCACCCTCGAAGGCAGTACCTGGGCCCTCAAGATAGATGTCCTTTTCCTTCCGAAGGCGATCGAGCGTGATGTTTTGGGCTTTCGCAGCAGGTGCGTTATCGATCCTATCACGTAGGAACTCGTCATTTGACAGTCTGAAGTGCTCACCAACTCCCAGCTGTTCAGCAAGCAAGCGGGCGATATCTCCGTCTGTCTTTGCTTCAAATAGCGGTTCGATTGCCTTCTCAGAGATGCCGATGAACGGAAAATACCCGCTGGTTTTCACATCTTCTGTTTCCAGGGCATGAGCCACTGGCAGCACCAGATCTGCATACTTAACAGAATCCGTGAACTGAAGATCTGCAACTACGATGAACTCTATCCTGTCCCACCAGGATTTGATTCCATGATAATCCGCGGCACAGGAAACAGGATTCGCCGCGGCTACATAGAGAGCCTTGATAGGCCAGTCCTGGCCTTTGAATTTCCCGGAATCCATTACTTGATTCAGCCCAAGCACAGGGACATTTGTCATTGTTGTCCCGGTTGGAGTAAGAACTGCACCATTCATGGAGAAGAACCTCCATGCTGCTCCAACAGTTGCTCCAGGCCTACCGATGCTTCCGGTGATAAGGTTCAGACATACTAGCACTTGCCCAAAGACTGCACCGTTCTTGTAGGCTTGAGAAGCCATCCCTGTCAGATTCCAAACGTTGCCCTTCGTCTGTTCAAGTGCAAGCAGCTCGATTTGATCAACAGGAACACCTACGAGTTCGGTGATTTTCTCAGCCTTGTAATTCTGTAATTCCGCAACTACCAAATCGAAGGCCGTGTCCAGTCTAAGACCCTCATGTACATAGTTCTTGTGCAGAGTCGGCTTTGTAGCCACGTTCCATGCTTGTAGGCTTGAGGTTTCCTCATCCCATACAACCGGTGGGTCGATTATCGTTGGTTGTCCGGTATAAGGATTAACAGGACCTTCCGTGGGCTCTTGTCCCAAATCACTCATCCGAAGGATTTTTCCGTTATCCGACCTCACCATGAAAGAGGCGTTAGTATGCCCGATAAGGAAGTCCTTATTATGTAGGTCGTGCTCGATGATGTATTGCATAAGCGATAGGATCAGCAAGGGGTCGCTTCCTGGTCGATTCGAGATCCAAAGATCAGACTTTGATGCAGAAGTCGAGAAGTTTGGGTCGACTGTAATGAGACGCGTTCCGTTTTCCATCGCATCGGCAACTGGTTTCCAGAACTGCCACCATGCATCCGAGAGGCTACATCCCCAAAGAACCACTCTGTCGCTGTACTTCACATTAGTAATATCATTCAGGGCGCCACTAGCAGAAACCCAGCCCACACCCACAGACATTGCCAGGTCAACACAGTAATCGATATTGGTAAACTCGAGAACGTTTACCAAGCGCCCCATAAGGCCTGTGGCATTACCAGGAGCTAGCTGCCCTGTTGCACCGGATCCCCAGTAAAAAGAAAGTGATTGATTCCCATATTTCGAGCGATACTCTTTCCACTTCTCAGCGATAGTGCTGATTGCTTCATCCCAACTGATGCGCTCCCACTCACCTGAGCCTCGCTCTCCAACCCTCTTCATCGGATACTTTATCCTGTTTGAATTGTATGGAGCTTTAATACGAGCCCGTCCACGCAGGCATATCTTAGTTCCACGCGGACTCCCCCCAGGAACATTCGATACATTCACCAAGTGCCCATCCCGCACAGTGACTTCTGCCTGGCAATATGAGCAACTCCAACAGCATGCCACACGATGGGTCGTCTCTTCTGGTAGTAAGCTGTTGCTACCTTCCTCTGCTGCAAGAGCTTGCAAAGCAGTAGCGCCAAATCCTCCTACAGCTGCCACACCTGCGATGAGACCCGTTGTCTTAAGAAAGCTTCTGCGTGAAAAACTGATCTGAGGATTTTCGTTTCCCGTCATTTTTCCTCCTTAATGAGCTGAGAGACTCCCCTTGATTTGAGCTGTGTGGGCTTCTGTAGGCAAAAATACACGCCTCAAGCAACCATGGAGACATGGCTCGAGGAATCTATCGTTATCCGCTGAAGAAATGGCCAATTCTGATTGTGGCCAGTGTAGCACGATTGTCCTATGACAATCAAGTATTGTCATAGGACAATTTCTGCATTATGTAAGCGTTTTGGGATATGACAAAAGGTATGACAAAAGGGACGGGGCGTTTGTCAAAATGGTATTTTGAATTGCACAATTGCAGATTTGTCAAGACCCTTTCACCGCGATAGCTGGGGCTTCCATAAATTGCTATTTGGTTTAGTATTATCTTTGCAAGACAGAGAGCGACAAAGGAAACAAGGTCTTGCACTTGAAAACAAAACCCTCCTCCTCCGGGCGTCATGAGACGGGAGCAACCGAAAAAGGTTGCTCCCGTCTCCTATTCTATCTGGTTGCAAGCCTGCCCAGCTCGCCCAACGCATCGTCTGGCAGGATGTCGGCGAAACCCTCACTGAAGGAACTCGGGATGACCACGGTACCGCCGGTCTCGCGCACGCTCTCGTAGAGCAGGTGCATCATGCGCAGACGCAGGGCGATGTCGGTCTGGGCGTAGGTCTCCCCTATCTCGGCGAGCATCTTGGAGATGTCCTGCTCGGCTTCCATCAAGGCGATGCGCGCCTTCTTACGTTGCTCGGCCTGGGCCTCCAGGGACATGACGTCCTGCAGTTCCTTGGGCACGCGTATATCGCGGATCTCAACGCTGAGGATGCTGATACCCCAGGGCTCGACCTTCTCGGCAAGGACCGCCTTGAGCTCACGGTCGAGCTGCTCGCGCCGTATGACCACCGCGGCTGCGTTGGCGCGCCCTATCGCGTCGCGCAACGCTGTCTGCGCAGCGAACTTGGTCGCATGGCTGAAATCACTCACTTCGATGCATGCCAGCTGGACATCCCACACCATCCAGAACAGCACCGCATCGATATCAAGCGGCACAAGGTCAGCTGTAAGCGCCTCTTCAGCGTCAAAAGGTGTCGCCCGGATGCGCTGGTCGACTATGATGGTGCACGACTCGATGAGCGGGATGATGAAGAAGAGCCCCGGGCCTGCCACGCGGGAGAAACGCCCCAGGCGCAGGACAACCACTTTCTCCCATTGCTGGACTATGTGTACAGACGATGACACACAGAGGGCGACGATAAGTGCGACGATAAGGGCGACCAGGTTCAGGCTGGAATAGAGCGCCCACCAGATGCCGACAACCGCGGCGAATGCCACAAGGAACACCACGATGGTGAACATGGTGGCGCCGGTGCGGGAGGCCAGCTCGCCAGGAGGGCTTCTGTGATAGTCTGGAGTGACTGAGAAGCGCTTGGCGTGTGCGGGTGGTGGGAGTAGGCCGTTCTTTTGAGCTTGCATCACATTCCCTTCGACAGCGGTGTTCCCAGTATGCATTCTGTTCATCCTCATGGCTCAACCCACCTCAGCTGCTCTTTTGGTTCTTTGTGGCCCCAGCGCTACCTTCTAATACACGGAATGGCTTTTCCTCATCAGGTTTTTGCTTGGCTTCTTCCGGGTCAGAACCCTGCTCAGGCGTCTTTCCGTGCTTCTGCAGGCGCCGAGCCATGATCTGCCGTATCTCAGCAGTATTCAGACCCAGCTCCAGGCAGGCATCGATGCAGTCGTCTATCAGTTCCACCGCGTCATGGGCTGACTCATTGTCATGTGAACTCTCAAGCTCACAGACAAAGACGCCCCGGCCCCGCGTCGACGCGATATAGCCGTCGTGGATCATACTGAGATATGCCTTATTGACCGTGTTGTAATTGATGGCCAATTCTGAAGCGAGCCCACGGACCGTAGGCAGTTGGTCACCCGGTTTATAGTAGCCCGTGTTGATCAGGTGGATGAGGCGCCTTCTGAGTTGCACCCAGAGCGGCACATCGCTTTCTACTTGTCTTTCAAAGGGGAACTTCACCATAAGACATCAACCGCCAATCAAAGAAAGGGTTACATTGAACACAGGTAGTCCAACTACCGCAACACACCAACGCAGACTGAATCCCCCCACAAGCACCAGCGCAGCAATGACAACAAAGGCTTCCTGATTCGAGTTGCGCGAGTTACGCAGAGGCCGGATCCTGTCGCGCCTCCACTTCAGGGCTTCCAGGACAAAGGGTATTGCCAGGCCGCAAACCACAAAGCCTATCCAGAATGGCATAGCTCCAAAACCCTGCGTCAGAGCCTGTACCGCCTGAGCGAAAGCAGGAGTGAGCAACGCCTGCACTGCCAGCGCCAGGGTTGCGACCAACTCAAGGGCGATGACCACGCAATCAACACGGAGCAACTGTCCGCACATGCCCCTGAAACCCTGCGCTTTCCTGGTGAACAGGAACGCTATGAGCAGGACAGCGCTGCCCGTGGAGATCGATGAGAGCACAAAGAGCACGGGGACGATAAAAGAGCCTATGAGCAGGCCAGTCCCCATATTCTGGAACAGAAGACCGGTGTAAAGCATCACCAACACAGAGAGCGCCAGTGTTGTGGCCTGCACCACCCTGACAATCCAGCACCGCAGCGGGCGCCTGCAGAACAACCAAAGCGAGGCCAGCACTGCGCCACAAAGCAGCAGCACGGCAAGGGCATACGTCCCCAGAGAGACCAGAGAGCCTGTTGGGTGGAGGAACAATAAGACAAGCCGGTCAATGCGTCCCAGGTCAGCAATAAGGCAAAGGGCTCCCAGGCCCAAAGCCACAAGCCCTGCCCCATAGCCAGCGCCAAACAGGCCCTGATAGGTTTGCTGCGGAAGGAAGGCCTGGGTTTCTCGTGGCTTCCCTCTTCTTCCAGATCCAGCGGCGCTGTAGAGGGGCGCCAGGGAGGCCCAAGGCGAACGCAGATCGAGCACGGTCAGCAGGAAAAGCGCACCGGCTCCGGCGCCACCAAGGAAAAGGTAGCTTATCGCTAATTCACTGAGCATGCGGTCTACCTTCTTGTTGATCGGACGTACTGTTTGCCTTCCCACAAACTGTCCTATGACAATAATACCGCAGATCAATCGCCTTAGGAGACCAGGCGGAGAAAAGTGCTGGCCTTCCGCTGGTACGCGGGAAACGGCCTTTGAGAATATATGCTTTAGGAAACGCCACAATTTCGCTACACAGGTACGAGTTTTTAGTTATTATGTGCCTCTACACAGACAGTGGAGGCTTAAAATGTGCCTCTTCACTTACTGTGTAGGTCTTAACGCACTATAAAAGTTCTATAATTACCATGCGAGGCGAGGAGTCTATTGGATGTCTGGGCTAATTCTATTGGCCATCCTGGCACCGGTGGTGGGGGCGTTCATCCTTCCGCCGGTGGGGAAGCTGTCAAGGAGACTGAGGGACCTGCTGGCGCTGGCGCTTGTGCTGGTGGCTTTCATCTGTTCTGCCTCGCTGCTGCCCTCGGCCCTGGCGGGTGAACCCGCGTATCTCCAGGTAGTGTTGCCACTGGGCATGAGCTTTGGCTTTTTAGCCGACGGTCTGGCCATCTTCATGGCGATGATCTCCTCCTTCATCGGCGGTATCATCGTGTTGTATTCCATCTCCTACCTGGATAACAGCGAGCACACCCACGAGTACTACCTCATGGTCACGCTCTTCCTTGGCGCCATGATGGGCCTGGTGTACTCCACCAACATCCTCTTCATCTACATCTTCTGGGAGATCTCAGCCATCAGCTGCTGGCGCCTCATTGGATTCTACCGCGAGCCGGACAACATCCTGCGGGCGGACAAGGCCTTCCTCACCACGGTCTTCGGCGCCTTTGTCATGCTGATCGGCTTCCTTCTCATCTATTCGCAGACGGGCACTTTCGACCTCATGGAGATGCAGGGCGTATCCATCTCCAACGCCACCGTGCTGCTCATCCTGGTGGGCATCTTCTCCAAGTCCGCCACGCTGCCGCTGCACACCTGGCTGCCCGACGCAGGCGTCGCCCCGGCGCCGGTCACCTCCCTGCTCCACGCAGCCGTGCTGGTGAAGATAGGTGTCTACGCCTACGCCCGGCTCTTCCTCTTTGGCTTTGCCATCCCAGAGGTCTGGTCCACGGTGGTGCCCGTCATAGCGGCGATAAGTGCGCTGGTGGCAGCCGGCGCGGCCATGCGCGCCAACGACCTAAAACGCATCATCGCCTATTCCACGGTCAGTCAGATCGGCTTCATCTTCTTGGGCCTTGCCACGGGCAACCCCTTAAGCGCAGCCGGCGGCCTCCTCTATATACTCATGCACGGCCTGGCCAAAGGCGGGCTGTTCCTCTGTGCCGGTATTGTGGAGCACAACGCCCACACCAAGGACATCCGCGAGCTTGGCGGCCTTATAAAGACCATGCCGATAACGGCGGTATCCTTTTTGGTCTGCGGCCTCTCGGTTATGGGACTGCCTCCGCTTGGCGGCTTCTTCAGCAAATTCATGGTTATCAGCGGCTCGGTCACGGCCGAGCATCCCTGGATAGCTGCCGTGTTCATCGTAGGCACGCTGATGACGATCATCTACCTCATGCGCGCATTCTGCGCCGTCTTTTTGGGCACACCCAAACTGGGGATTGTTGTGCGTGAGGGCTCCAAGACCATGGTTGCCAGCGTGCTGGGCCTTGCGGCGCTCTCACTGGTCGCCGGTCTGCTCATCTTCTATCCGTCCCTGTTCGTGCAGGAGATCGTGGCACAGATTGGATGGTTGGGACTATGAGCGACTCGATCCTGATCCTTCCCATCCTGCTTCCGCTTGTCGGCTCGCTGCTGGTCTTTGTGACGCCGTCACAGAACCGCATCCTGCGCAGCGCCTTCGCCCTGCTCTTCTCGGGGGCAGCCCTGGTCACCACCATCATCACCTTTGGAAAACAACTGAGCTTCTCCACCGCCAGCTGGGCTGGCTTTGGCATGGACTTCCAGCTTAAGCTGGACGGCCTCAGCGGCTTTATCATGGTGGTCGCCGGCTTTACCTTCCTGGCTCTGCTCTACTCCGTGGCCTTCATGCAGGGCCGTGAGCGCGAGCGGCAGTTCTTCGGTTTTGTGCTCTTGGGCTCGGCCTTTGTCACCGGTTCCATGCTCGCCAACAACCTGGTGTTGATGCTCTTCTTCTGGGAGGGGCTGCTGGCCGTGCTCTTCGCCCTCATCATGTCGGGCGGCGCCAAGGCGACGCCCACGGCGACCAAGGCCCTCGTCATCTCCGTCACCGCGGACTTCTGCCTGATCCTGGGCGTGGGCGTGGTGTTCTGGCAGTCCGGTAGCCTCAACATGAGCGTCATCAACCTGCCGCTGGACAACTTCTGGAACGGCTTTGCCTACGTCATGATGATGATAGGCGCCGTCGCCCGCGCGGGCGCCATGCCCTTCCACACCTGGATCCCCGACGCCGCGGTGGACGCACCGCTACCCTTCATGGCCTTTTTGCCGGCGGCGCTGGACAAACTGGCGGGCATCTACCTTCTGGCCCGGCTGAACCTGCAGCTCTTCCAGATGCTGCCTGGCTCTGGCCTCAGCCTCACCGTTATGACCCTGGGTTGCTGCACCATCATCTTCGCGGTGCTTATGGCGCTCATCCAAAAGGACTACAAACGCCTGCTCAGCTACCATGCCATCAGCCAGGTCGGCTACATGATCTTAGGCATTGGCACGGCGCTGCCCATCGGCATTGTGGGCGGGCTCTTCCATATGGTCAACCACGCGCTCTACAAGAGCTGCCTGTTCTACTCGGCGGGCGCCGTGGAGCGCCAGGCCGGTACCACTGACCTCAGCCAGCTGGGCGGCCTGGGCCGCAAGATGCCCGTGACCTTCATCTGCTTCCTTTTAGCGGCCGCCGCGATCTCAGGCGTACCACCGCTCAACGGCTTCTTCTCCAAGGAGCTGGTCTTTGACGCGGCGCTGCAGATCAACGTGGTCTTCTACATAGTCGCAGCGCTGGGCGCCTTCTTCACCATGGCATCCTTCCTCAAGCTGGCGCACGTGGCCTGGTTCGGCAAGATGACCCAGGTTGCACAGAAAGCCAAGGAAGCCCCCTGGCCCATGCTGGTACCGCTTGTGGTGCTCGCATTCTTCTGCGTGCTCTTTGGCGTCTATAACCCCCTGCCGCTGCACGGCCTGGTTGAGCCAACGCTGGGCAGCGCGCTCACCCACAGCTTTGCCGGCCTGCCCCACAATTGGCTCGTCGCCGGCATCTCCGTGGCCGTCCTACTGCTCGCCGTAGCTAACCACTATTACGGCGTCAAGCGCTCCGGCTCGGCCCTGGGCTCATCGGACCACATCCATTACGCCCCCGTGCTCAAGCCGGTGCTTGCAGCAGCTGAGGCCGGCAAGACCGACCCTTACAACCTCGCCGGTGCAGTGATGGACGTCTTCGCCCTGGTGCTCGCCACCATCGATAAGGCAATCGACTGGTTCTACATGAAGCTGGTCACCGGCATTGCTGCCGCTCTAGGCAGAGGCCTGGAGAACGCCCATACCGAGAAACCCTGGCACTACGTGCTCTGGGTGCTGGTGGGAGGAGTCGCGGTCACTGTGCTCTTCTTTGTCGGGATAGGGGGTTAGACCATGGGCATCCTGTTCCTGCTTGTCCCCCTCATCTGCCTCTTCATCCTCAACCTGCCGCGGCGCGGTGCGGCTGCCAAGCTCGCCCCCTGGGTTTTGGGCGTTGTCGCCGTGCTGCAGATGGTCTTCGCTGCAACCAGCCACCTTGCCTGCTGGGAGCCCTTCATCGGCTTCTTCACCCTGCCAGTACCCGTCGCCCTGGTAGTTGACCCCATCACCGCCGTCCTGCTGTTCACCATCGCTTTGGTGGTAGCCGTGGTGACCGTGGTGGGCATCCAGGGAGACGCGCGTGACAAGGTCATAACCTCCAGCCTGGTGCTCACGGTCATGGCCGGCATGAACGGCGTGGTCATGGTGCGCGACCTCTTCACGCTCTACATCTTCTTGGAGATCACCGCGCTGTCCTGCTTTGTGCTCATCGCCACGCGCAAGGAGCTGCGATCACTGAGCGCGGCCTTCCGCTACTTCATCCTAAGCGGCCTTGCCAGTCTGGCGATGGTACTCGCCAGCGCGCTTGTCTTCATGCAGGTAGGCTCGCTTGATTTCGCCCTGGTCGCAGCCGCGATCAACGGGCAGGATCCCGCTACAATGACAGGCCTCATCCTCTTTGTGGTCGCCTTCTGCATCAAGGCCGGCGCCGTGCCCTTCCATGGCTGGCTGCCTGAGGCCTACTCCTCGTCCTCCAGCGCCATCTCGGTGCTCCTGGCCGGCGCCACCACCAAGGTCGCCGGTGTCTACGCCATCATCCGCCTGAGCAGCGAGGTCTTCGCCGGTATCCCCGGCCCCGCACAGGCCTTCATGGCCCTGGGCGCCTTGAGCATCATCGTCGGCGCCTTCGCAGCCATGGGCCAAAAAGAGATGAAGCGCATGCTGGCCTTCTCCAGCATCAGCCAACTGGGCTACATCGTCCTGGCAGCCGGCCTGGCCGGCGCGGCGGCGGATGTCACCGTCTCGCTTGGCGGGCTGCAGACCAGCATCGCAATGCTGGCGATCATCGGCGCCGTGGTGCATTTTGTCAACCACGCGCTGTTCAAGTCCCTGCTCTTCGTCAATGCCGCCGCTGTTGAAGAACAATGCGGCACCACGCAGCTCGACCAACTCGGCGGCCTGACCGATCGCATGCCCGTCACCGGCTGGACCTCGGTCATCGGCTTCCTCTCCACCGCCGGTCTCCCGCCCTTCTCGGGCTTCTGGAGCAAGCTGCTCATAGTCATCGCGCTTGTCCTGGCAAACCAATGGGTCTACGCGGTAATCGCCATCCTCATGAGCCTGGTGACCCTGGGCTACTTCCTCATCCTGCAGCGCAAGGTGTTCTTCGGCGAACTGCGCAAAGGCTTCGAGGAACTCAAGGAGGCGCGCGGCGCCCTGGTAGGTACGTCGCTGATACTGGCCGGCCTGACCACGGCGCTCGGTCTGCTGTTCCCCTTTGTGCTCCTGCTTCTGCAGGGCTTCGGACTGGTCTGAGGGGAGTGGATATGGGATTCTCAACTGTGACAATCATCATCTTACTGATAGCCGTGGTGCTCGCAGCCTTTGCTGCAGTGGTCGTCCGCACCCTGCCCGCCGCAACCATATTCCTGGCAGTGACCTCGGTCTTCTTGGCCAGCGCGCTCTACCTCTTTGGCATGCAGCTGGCCGCGGTCATCGAGCTTTCCGTCAGCGCCGGGTTGGTGACGGCCATACTCGCCAGCGCCATCGCGCTGCTCAAGCCCGCTGACGATAAGCCCGCCGCCACAGAGGCTGGCCGCGGTGACGCGTCCTCAAACGCACCTGCCAACGCGGCCAGGAACAGCCGCCTGATGCGCTACCTGGCCTTGCCCATCATCATGCTAGCGCTTGCGGTGGCTCTCCTCATCCTTGCTCCTGACCTGGACTCCAGCCTGATCTGGACCGATATCTACAGCTTCAGCCCACAGGCCCTGCTCTGGGGGGAGCGCACCTTGGACATCATCGCGCTTATCTTTGTGATACTGGCGGGAGTCCTGGGTGTTGCAGCCCTTATCAGACGGCGAGAGGGAGAGGAGCGCTGACATGCTTACCAAACTCTTCATCGTCGCCCTGGTGCTGACGGCAACGGCAGGTATCTACAGCATCGTCGCCACGCGCAACCTCCTGCGTGTGCTCATCGCCATGGAGATCATCAGTAAGGCAGCCGTGCTCCTGCTCATGCTCGCCGGCGCGATTAACGGACAGATGGCGCAGGCAGAGGCCTTTGCCGTGGCGCTCATCATCATCGAAGCCGTGGTCACGGCCATAGGCGCGGTGCTCTGCATCGCCCTGCACGCAAAGACCGGGTCGCTGGACATCGGCCTTCTCGGCAAGGCCGCACAGGCCATCCTGCCCACCGCGGCGCAGGCCACCCCGGCTGTCCTGCCCACACAAGCCACACCAGCAGAGGAGGGTGCGCACAATGCTGAATGACCTGCTGCTCAACCCGCCTGTCGTCTTCATCATCCTGCTCGCGGTGATCGGGCTTCTGGCCTTCGCGGCCAAGGCGCTGGCCATCAAGGGCACCCCCACCGCGGGCAAAGGCGAGCCCTACGCCTGCGGCCAGGACGTGCCCACCGGCAAGATCCAGCCCGGTTACAGCGACTTCTTCCACTTCGCCTTCCTTTTCACCATCTTAGAAGTGGTCGCACTTATCGTAGGAACGGTAACGGCAAACGCCATCTGGCTGACCCTGGTCATCCTCTGTGTGGTGGTGCTCGCCATATTCATCCTGTTCAGGAGGGACTAGCGTGAAGCTCGCCGATAAGATAATGACCTGGGCACGGGTCAAGTCGCCCTGGGTGCTGCACTTCAACTCCGGTGCCTGCAACGCCTGCGACATCGAGATACTGGATTCCCTGACACCCCGGTTCGACCTGGAGCGCTTTGGCATTGTGCTGAAAGGCACGCCCCGGCACGCTGATGTCCTGCTCTGCACCGGCCCCATCACCATGCAGACCGAGGAGCGCCTCCTGCGTATCTATGAGCAGATGCCCGAGCCCAAATTCGTGGTGGCCATAGGCACCTGCGCCTGCTCGGGCGGCGTGTTCAACGGCTGTTACTGCATCAAGGGCGGCACCGACACCAAGCTGCCGGTCTCCGCCTACATTCCCGGTTGCCCGGCCAGCCCCGCCGCCATCATAGACGGCGTGGTCAAGCTGCTTGGCAGCCTGCAGGAATAAGAAGTTATGAGGTAGTGCTATGTCTTACACTGAAGAAGAACTTGTCGCCAGACTGACCGAACGCTTCCCCAGCGTCACCACAACGGAGCAACGCGAGCGGCGTATCTGGTTGACCTCGCCCCGCGAGGGTTTCATCGACCTTCTGACCTATATCCACGACGACCTGGGCTTCAACATGCTCTGCACCGTCTCTGGTCTGGATGCCGGCGAGGAGTTCCAACTCATCTACCACATCGCCCATGACTGCGGCATTGTCATCAACGCCCGGGTCAGCGCTCCCGCCGACAACCCCGTCTTTGACACCGCCACCAACATCTACAAGGGCGGCGTGCTCTATGAGCTCGAGGCGCGCAACCTCTTTGGCCTGACCATCCTGGGCATCCCGGAGGACATCCGCTATCCGCTGCCCGAGAACTGGCCCCAGGGCGAGTACCCGCTGCGCAAGAGCTGGGTCCTGCCCGCCGACCGGGTGCCAGAATCTGACGAGCAGGACACCCCCTCAGAAGACACACCCGCCTCTGCCGAAGGCGCATCACCTCCCGTCATTGCGAGCGAAGGCGAAGCCGAAGCGCGGCAATCTACGGTAGCGGTTGCATCCTCTATATCTGACACAGCGCAAAACCCCGCATCCTCTTCCCCCGCAGAAGGGAGTGACAATGGCTAGAGTAGAGATCCCGCTGGGGCCCCAGCATCCGGCGCTCAAGGAGCCCGCGAACTTCGCCCTCTCCCTGGATGGCGAGCGCATCGTTGGCGCGGCCGTCAATCTGGGCTACAACCACCGCGGCGTTGAGAAGGCCTGCGAGGCCCGCAACTTCACCCAGTGCCTGTACTTCCTCGAGCGCATCTGCGGCATCTGCTCGCATTCGCATTCCACCGCCTTCTCCATGACGGTAGAAGAGGTCGCCGGCGTGGAGATCCCCCCGCGCGCCCAGTACATACGCGTGCTTATCGGAGAGCTGGAGCGTCTGCACAGCCACATGCTCTGGTTGGGCGTTGCCGGCCATGAGCTGGGCTTCGACACGCTGTTCATGCTCAGTTGGCGCGACCGCGAGCTGGTCATGGACCTTCTGGCCAGCATCTGCGGCAACCGCGTGAACTACGGCATCAACAAGCTCGGCGGCGTACGCCGCGACATCGACGAGACAGTCAAGGAGACCATCCTCAAGGTCATGGACCAGTTCGAGGAGGCTCTCAAATACTACATCAGCCTGGCCACCACAGAGACCACGCTCGCCGCCCGCACCCTGGGCGTAGGCATCTTGAGCTACGAGGACGCCGTGACCTATGGCGCCCAAGGCCCCACCTCCCGTGCGGCCGGCCTGGACCGCGACATCCGCCGCGACGAGCCCTACACCGCCTACGCTGACATCCCCTTCCAGGTCATCACCGACACCCACGCCGATGTCTTCGGCCGCGTGGTGGTGCGTGCGCTTGAGATGGTGGAGAGCTGCAAGATCATCCGCTTTGTGCTCGACAACATGCCGGATGGCCCCCTGTCAGTCAAATTCCCGCGTAAGATACCCCCCGGAGAGGCCCTTGGCCGCTACGAGGCGCCCCGCGGAGAAGACGTACACTTTGTGAAGAGCAACGGTACCGACAAGCCTGAGCGCGTCAAGGTGCGCGCCCCTACCCTGGCAAACGCGGCGTCCTACGCCGTGATGCTGCAGGGCAACTACCTGGCAGACGTGCCCATCATCGTTGCAGCTATCGACCCCTGTTTCTCCTGTACTGATCGTGCGATCTCGGTTGTGGACAACCGGAGCGGACGTGAGGGCAGCCTGGATTGGAAGGCCCTGCGCCAGTACTCCATTGACTGGTACCGCAACCAGGGTGTCGCCTTTGACGGCCTGAACAGAAAGGGCTAGTTGTGGCAGTACTGTACATACTCATATTCCCCGGCTTCCTCTTCCTGGCGTTCTACGGGACGGTAGTGGAGTTCGTCGACCGGAAGATCTACGCCCGTCTCCAGAACCGCAAGGGGCCGCCCTGGTTCCAACCGGTTGCCGACTTCATCAAGCTGCTGGGCAAGGAGACCATTGTCCCCACAGATGCCAACGCAACGCTTTTCAAAGCGCTGCCGATAATAACGGTGGCTGCAGTGACCACGGCCTTCCTCAGCGTGCCTGTCTGGGGGACCCAGGCGGTCATGCCCTTCAAGGGCGACATGATAGTGGTGCTGGTGCTGTTGCTCCTTTTGCCGCTGAGCTTCTTCGCGGCTGGCTGGAACGCCTCCTCCATGTACTCCACCATCGGCGCACAGCGCGTGCTCACCCAGCTCTTCGCATACGAGGTGCCGCTGCTCATGGCCCTTATCGGCCCGGCAATCCTCTGCGGCAGCTGGTCGCTTTCAGACATCGCGGCCTTCTACGCGGCCAAGCCGCTGTTCGCCCTGCTCAATTTGCCGGGGTTGGTCATCTGGCTTTTAGCCGCGCAGGGCAAGCTCGAGCGCGTGCCCTTTGACACGCCCGAGGCTGAGACCGAGATCGTGGCCGGCGCCTTCACCGAATACAACGGCCGCCACCTCGCCTTCTTCCGCCTCGCTGTGGACATGGAGCTGGTGGTTTTGCCGGCGATCTGCGGTGCGGTCTTCATCCCGCTGTTCTCGGCGAATCCCTTCATAGGCTTTGTGCTGTTCTTGCTCAAGACCCTGGTGCTGCTCTTCCTGCTGACCGTGCTGAAGGCCGCGATGGCCCGCCTGCGCGTTGAGCAGATGATGCGCTTCAGCTGGATGGTGCTGCTGCCGCTGGCCCTGGTCCACCTGTTCATCAACCTGATAGCAAAGGGGCTGCTCCTATGACAAACCCCGGAAGGATCATCCCCTACACCCTGAAGATGATGGTCTCCAAGCCGGCGACCGTGACCTACCCCGCCGGCGACGTGCACCAATTCCCCGCTATCCGCGGCCGGATAGTCTATGACGCCGCGCTCTGCATAGGCTGCACCGCCTGCATGCGCGACTGCCCTACCGACGCCATTGTCATCGAGAAGATAGTGGAGAAGCTGCCCGAGAAGTTCTTTGCCGCCACCATCATGAACGACCGATGCATCTACTGCGCCCAGTGCGTGGACGGCTGCCCCAAGGATGCCCTGCAGTTCACCCCCGAGTTCGAGCTCGCCGGCCTCAGCCGCGACTCCATGCACATCCGCACCGCCCTCTAAAGCATTGTCACCCCGGGCTTGACCCGGGGCCTACCCCAGCAGTCGCTGTATGACAGCGGCTGTCGTCTATTGGATTTGTGTACAGGTTGGACCCATGACCCTTATCGACCCTTTGCAAACCCTCAAAACCGCCCTTTCCCACGATAAGACCGTGGCCATACTTGGCTGCGGCTCCCCCTTGCGCGGCGATGACGCTGTGGGCGTCGCAGTCGCCCAGCGCCTCTCCGAACAGCTTGACAAAAGGGACGGGTATGACAAAGGGGACGGGTATGACAAAGGGGACGGTCCGTTTTGTCATACCCGTCCCCTTTGTCATACCCGTCCCCGTTATCAAGCCTTCATAGGCGATGTCGCCCCCGAGAACCAGACCGGCGCCATCAAGCAGTTCAACCCGGATGTGGTGCTGCTCATCGATGCCCTGGACATGGGGCTCGAGCCTGGTGAATTGCGCGTTGTCTCCCAGGACGAGGTGGGCGGCGTCTCATTCTCCACTCACATGCTGCCCCTGCCCCTGGTGATGGACTACCTGCGTCGCGAGACAGGCTGCGAGGTGCTGCTCATAGGCATTCAGGCCGCAAGCCTTGACTTCCTCTCGGAGATGACCCCTGCCGTCGCTGCGGCCACCGAAACCCTCTCCACCACCCTCCTCGACTTGCTGCAAACCTGACAAAGGGGACGGTCCGTTTTGTCATGAGTGTGACAGGGGGTCGGTACGTTTTTGTCACATTTGCTGAAGCAAATGTGACAAAAACGTACCGACCCCCTGTCACACTCATGACCCCCTGTGTCATTTAACGGAACAGCCGCCCCCTGGAGGAGTGGGCGGCTGTTGTCGTCAAGTGGTTTGTCTGGGTTTGCTTATGCGTTCGTGGCAATCTGCCGACCTTGCTGTTGCTCTCTCTTCTCGTTATCTTCCTTGACCCTGATTGCGGCGATGACGCTGAAGCCGATCTGGATCACAAAGATGATCAGGTGGTAGATGGTCCACTGATCGGTGAAGACCATGGGGAGCGTGATGTCCTCGGTGAAGATGAAGAGGACAAAGGCGACCAGGGCCAGCGCGGCGATGGCGATGCGTGCCCACAGGCGCTTCTTGCTTGTCTGGGCGGGCTTGCTCTCCTCGCGCCTTGCATAACCTGCGTAAACCAGGCTGCTTTCGCGCTGCTTGTCTTCATCCTCTTCCTTCTTGCGATTCACAAAGTAGAGGACGGCGAGGACCAGCGCGACCAGTACGCCCAGCGTAGTGAGGATGAGGTTGAGCAGGGCCCATGCCGCTTTGTTGGCCGGCGCCTCGTAGGGAACCTCCGTGTCACCGATGGCGGTGGGCGTTGGTGCGGCCGCTATGGGGGCAGGCACGACAGCCGTGCTGACGGGTATCTGCATCTCCGGTACGATCACCTCAGGCGCCGCGATGGGCATGAAGGGGATGATGGGAGTTGCAACGGGAACCTCAGGCACCACAGCCGTGGTGATCACGGGGATGATCTCGGAAGTCACGGGGATGATCTCTGTGGTGGTGACCACAGGGGTGACCGGGGGGTCAACTGTGTCAACCGGGGGGTTGACGGGGGGGATGACATCCAGAGGATCATCATCGGAGATCTCACGATACAGGGCAGTGACGGTCAGATCGCTGGTGACGTTGGTGAAATCCCTGTCCCACCCAGTGAAGTCATAACCAGTGCGCGCGGGATCCGCGGGTGCGTTTGCGTCATCACCAGAGAGCACTGTCTGCGTGTCAAGGACGTTGCCGTTATAGTCAACAAAGGTGACCGTATAGCTGATGGTTTCGATGATGGGATCGTCGCCCGTGGGGTCGTCGCCCGTGGGATCATCGCCCGTGGGATCATCGCCCGTGGGATCGTCGCCGGTGGGATCGTCGCCCGTGGGATCGCTGGCGGGCTTCCATTGGGCGAACAGGGTCACGTCCTGGGCGGGCATCATGAAGACATCACCAACGTTATAGATGTAGCCCTCGCTGTCTATCCAAGCGCTGAAATAGTAGCCAGTGTAAACGAATTGCACGTCGGCAGTGGTGACGGTCTCGCCCTCGCTGTAGCTTACCGGATCGATGTAGATGCCAAGGCCAGCGTCAGAGGTTCCACCATTGCCATCATAGATGACGATGTAGGTCTCTGGTGTCACAGGTGTCTCAGGCTCGTCGTCTGGCAGCGGGGATGTGATGGTCAGCGTACCATAGATGCCCTGGCCGGTACCGATGCCGTTGGTAACCCCAACAACCAGCAGGCCGCCCTGCACGGAGCTCACAGGCAGGGTCACCATCCATGCCGCGTACTTGACGCTGCCGTTGGTGTCATTGTAGACAGGGCTGCCGTTCTTGTAGCCCACAACATTGTTGGAGCTACCGATCAGTGTACCGGTGTAACCGGCGTAGCTGAGGGAGACCATGCCCTTTTGGTTGGAGGAGACGAGAAAATAGAGCGCTAGAGTGTCGTCATCGTTGAGCTGCATGTACGTGTAGTTGAGCACGCACTTATCGTTAGGAGAACTGAGATACCAGGCCAGCAGCTCCGCGTCACCAGGAATGCTCCACGGGGTATCAAAGCTGCCCAGTGCAGTGTCCCATGAATCGTCGCCGGTGTCCTGCAGCGGGCTGAGGAGCTCGCCCAGGAGAGCCTCTGCGCCTACCAGGCCCTCTGCGCCCATAAGGCCTTCTGTGCCTTCTGTGCCTTCTGTGCCTTCTGTGCCTTCTGTACCCTCAGCATCCTCAGCACCCTCTTCTTCTGTGCCTGCTGTGGCCAGGAGGGAAAGCATGCCTTCTTCTTCTTCCTCGCCATCACCCTCTGCGTCCGCGTCCTCATGATGCGAGGAGTTCAGCTCTTCAAGATCCAGTGCGGCCGGCTGATGCAATTGATCGCCCTCTTCCTGCCCTGAGTTGTCTGCTTCTGTCCCGTCTTCACTTGACAGAAGTACGATTTCCTCATCAATGAGCTCATCATCGTGGCCGCTATCCAGCGCAAACGCTGTGAGGCCCGACAATAGGTTCATCGCCAGCAAAAATGCCAGTATTGCGGACAGTATTCTCTTGTACGGAATTTTCCTTACTTCTTTGGATGCACACAGTGCACCACACCCCTTGCTATTCATTTTTACCCCTTGCTTTCGAACTTGACCACTTTCACCCTTTTGGTGCATATGGGTCATTTTTCCCTTGCCTTGCAGAAACTATGATATGAATTAGCAATTTATCTGAGAAGCCCCATCTGACACGACAAAAGGGTCTTGACGTGCTTCTTTATTAGTGCTATTTTGATTGGTTATTTGTTGTGCTTGTTTAATTAGCTATTTAGGGACTACCCCTGCACTCCCTTTGCTTTTCTTACAAGATTCCTACAAGGAAGCCGCAAAGGGATTCTGTGTCATCCAGATCAAAACAGGGAAGGCCCTGCGCTCTGGTTTGGGCTTCCACACGAGGGATGTCGGTGACCACAGCGACGACCGTATTGCCCTCTTCGCCTAAGTCACGGTTTACATCATTGGGATTGGCGGCACGGAAGAGTTCAACCGTAGGCAGACCGCCGTGCCGGTAGCCCTCTACTAATATAAGCTGGGGGACGTCCTCCAGGACAGAGGACTCGTAGAGCAGGGATTCGATGATCTGTTCCAGCTTGGGCTCCCTGGTGATGCTGCGAACCGAGGCGATCTGGTCGGGCGCGACGATGACGGTCTGTGTGCTGCCCGCCTGGCGATGCCGCCAGGAGTCCTTCCCTGTGATGTCGAACTCAAAGCCCGCATGGGAGTGGTGCTTAATGGTCGCAACACTGATCCCCCGCTGCGTGAGCGTGGCTATGACCTTCTCCAGCAAGACGGTCTTTCCCGAGTTCTGCTTACCGACAAACGCGATGGCTGGTACCGTGGGTATCTCTGTTGTGGTCATGGCGGATCCCCCTACGGTATGAATTCCACTACCTGGGCAGCGGCCTTGGACTTGGCAACGTCGATAACACGTTGGTTCGAGGAGCCGCTCCAGCGCAGGTCAAGGCTCTTGAGGTCATCACGATAAGGGCCGTCTACCAATACGTCGACCTCTTCCAGCAACAGTGTCGCTGCTGCGCTGGGGACACCGGCGCATAGCTCCTCGTACAGGTAGCCAGAATAGGCCCAGACGTTCAAGCCCTTCTCGTGGGCCCTGCGGGCCAATACGACCAACGCATCAGCCTGCTCAAAGGGCTCGCCGCCAGAAAGCGTGATGCCGCTGAGCAAGGGGTTTGCCTCGATCCGCTCCCACAGCTCATCTATGGTCTGAGTGGTTCCTCCCTCAAAGGGCTTTGCGCCAGGGTTGTGGCAGCCGTGGCAGCCGTGATTGCAACCCTGGGTGAAAATGGAGAAACGGATACCCGGACCGTCGACAATCGAGTCGTCGGCGGTGCCAAAGAGCCGGACGGTGACGCCGGTAGCTGCGCTGTCAACTGCGTCGGCAGGGGCGCTTGCGCCGCTGGCCGCTACGCTGTCAGTTTGTCTCGTCTGCAACCGTCTCTTCACCTTTGATGCTCTGGCAGCCAAGGCCATGCATGACACGGTCACGCTCCTCGGCTCTTTTGGCGTTGTTGAAGCGGTCGAGCGTCCCCACCAGATAGCCCGTGATGCGACGGATGCGCTCAAAGGGGATCTCACCCTCCTCGCGGCCGCACTTGGGGCAGCGGTCGCCGATGATGCCGTTATAGCCGCACACCGGGTCGCGGTCGACGGGGTGGTTCACGCTGCCATAGCCCACGCCGCAGTCCTTCATGTGGCGGATGATCGCCTCAAAGGCCTCAAGGTTCTGGGTGGGATCGCCATCCAGCTCAACATAGCTGATATGGCCGGCGTTGGTGAGCGCGTGATAGGGCGCCTCCAGCTCGATCTTCTTGAATGCGTTGATATCGTAGTACACCGGAACGTGGAAGCTGTTGGTGTAGTACTCGCGGTCGGTGATGCCCTCGATCACGCCAAAGCGCTCACGGTCGATGTTGATGAAACGGCCCGACAGACCCTCGGCCGGCGTGGCTAAAAGCGTGAAGTTCAAACCCATTTCTGCTGCCTTGCGGTCGAGGAAGCCGCGCATGTGGCCCACTATCTCAAGCCCCAGATTCTGCGCCTTGGCGCTCTCGCCGTGGTGCTCGCCGATAAGCGCCAGAAGGGTCTCGGCCAAACCGATGAAGCCCAGTGACAGCGTCCCATGCTTGAGCACCTCGCCCACCTCGTCGTCCCAGTTAAGGTCGTCGGAACCAAGCCAGACGCCCTGCCCCATGAGGAAGGGCATGTTGTAGACCTTCTTCTTACTCTGGATGGCAAAGCGCTCCAGCATCTGCTCACAGACCAGCTCGAGCTTGTTGTCCAGCATCTCGAAGAACAGGTCCAGATCGCCCCTGGCACGGATGGCAAGGCGCGGCAGGTTGATGGAGGTGAAGCTCAGGTTGCCCCTACCGGGCGTGACCGCGTTCTCCGGGTCATGGACATTCGCGATGACGCGGGTGCGACAACCCATGTAAGCGACTTCGGTCTCAGGCGTGCCCTTGTAGGCCTTGGCGTTGTAACTGGCGTCCAGAAAGCTGAAATTGGGGAACAGCCTCTTTGCCGAGACGGCACAAGCCTGCTTGAACAGGTCATAGTTGGGGTCGCCGGGGTTATAGCTCACGCCCTCCTTCACCCGGAAGATCTGGATGGGGAAGATGGGTGTCTCGCCATGCCCCAGGCCTTCCTCGGTAGCCAACAGGATGTTGCGGATGACCATCCGACCCTCGGCCGTGGTGTCCATACCATAGTTGATTGACGAGAAGGGCGTCTGCGCCCCAGCCCGGGAATGCATGGTGTTGAGGTTGTGGATGAAGGCCTCCATGGCCTGATGCGTTGCGCGGTCGGTATCCTTGGTCGCCTGCTTGACGGCGTAGGCCTGGATACGGCCGATAGTCTGCTTACCCAGCTGGAACTCTGCCGTCAGGGCGTTGCGCTCGGCTGCGGTGTAGTTGACGTCCATGACAAGCGCCGGCCAAAGCCCCGTTTCAGCCTCAACGCGCGCACAGAGCGCGTCCACTGTCTCCTTTGGGGGCTCCAGGTCAGCAAGCAGATCCAAGGCAGCCATGAGGTTCTTACGGTAGAAGCGACGGAAGGTCTTGCGCACACCGATGGCCATGTCGTAGTCGAAGCTGGGCATGGATTGGCCGCCGTGTTGATCGTTCTGGTTGGACTGTATGGCAATGCAGGCCAGCGCCGAATAGCTGGTGATATCGCTGGGCTCACGGAGCACACCGTGACCGGTTGAGAAGCCACCTTTGAAGAGCTTTGTCATATCGATCTGGCAGCAGGTGGTGGTCAGCGTGTAGAAGTCAAGGTCGTGGATGTGGATGTCGCCCTCGCGGTGCGCCTTGGCGTGCGCTTCGGAGAGCACGCTCATCTGGTAGTACTGTTTTGCGGTCTCTGAGCCGTACTTGAGCATGGTTCCCATAGCCGTGTCGGCATCGATGTTGGCATTCTCGCGTGCGACGTCGAAATCCCTGGCGTCGGAATGCGTGATCTTGTCGATGGTCTGCATGAGTTTGGTGTTCATCTCGCGCGTGCGGGTACGCTCTGCGCGGTACTTGATATAGGAGCGGGCGATCTGGACAAAGCCGTTCTCAGCCAGCACCTCCTCTACCAGGTCCTGGACACCCTCGACCGTTGGCGGGCCCTCGATGGCGCCCTCCTCTATCTTCTTTACCACCTGAGCGGCCAGGTTATCCGCCACTGAACGCTCTTTCAGTGAACCGGACGCTACAAAGGCTTTTTCGATTGCTTCAGCTATCTTGTCAGTTTCGAATTCAACTGCTCTGCCGTCGCGTTTGACGATGCTTGTAACCACCCTTGTCACCCCATTTCTGTATTTTTTTGGTCGAGTTTCCCCTGTTTTCTATCTGCCTGTGTGCCACTTTTCACCCATAAAAACACAAGAGCATATGGTGCTAGTACATTTTCCTCAGGTTCTTAACATCTTTTGCGCACTTTGTGCACAAGATGTTGTGGTACCTTCATTTAGGCAGCACAGATATGGTAGAGCTAGTTTTTCTCTATTTCAATACTTGACTTAGCTTTTTTTCTATGCTCCTCCCTTCTTTTACGCCCAACGGACAGGTTTCATCGCCCAACTGCTAATATATTCAGCAATTTACGTGTGCATAAATTTGTTACTTTCTTGCAAGCATTTTGCTTTTTACCCACAAGAGCGTGATGGCGGAGGTTCCGTGTCTTGTCCCCTTTGTCAGCCGCTCACTTCTTCTGCGATGACAACGTAGGAAGCCAGGCGGCTCGCGGGGAGGATGCCGTCTTGGACGGCCTGCTGGACGGCGCAGGCGGGTTCGGCGCTGTGGGTGCAGTCGCGGTAGCGACAGGAAGCGGCGTGTTCGATCACGTCAGGGAAAGCGGCAGCCAAGCCGCGATGCGCATCATAGAGGCCGATGCTGCGCAACCCTGGGGTGTCGATAAGGGCCGAGAGTTGGGATGGAACAGTCAGGGGGACTTCAGCCATCGACCCCAAAACCGTACTCTGGTCGGCTAGGTTGCCACGCTCCGGCTTCGCCTGCGCTCGCAATGACGGAGAGTTATTTGCAGGCGCAAGAGAATGCGTCTGCTGCACTGTAGGGTTGGCACAGGGAGATGGTTCTTCGCTCCCGGATGTGACAAAAGGGACCGTCCCCTTTGTCATACCCTTTGTCATATCCGGTAGGAAGACCATGCGGCGGGCCACGGTGGTATGTCGGCCAGCGCGGTCCTTGGCCCTTACGGCTGCGGTCTCAAGCAGGGGCGCTCCCAGCAGCTCGTTGATCAGCGTCGACTTCCCCACGCCGGAACGTCCCAGCAGAACGCCGGTCCTACCACCGGCGACAAGTTCGCGTATCTCCTGCAGGCCCTCGCCGGTGACCGCGGATTCCACTACAACCGGACAGCCAAAGGCGATGGCCTGCGCCGCAGCGAGATCCGCATCCAGATGTCGCGCCTGATCGGCCTTGCTCAGCACCAGGGCCACATCGGCCCCGCTTTCATGCGCCATCACCAGCTGTCGCTCAAGGTAGGCAACGTCAAGGGGGCGGGCGGCCAGGGCAGTCATAATGAAGACGATGTCAACATTGACAGCCAGGACCTGCTCGTCATGCTTTCCTGCGCCCTCATGCTTGGACTCGACCAACGAACGCCTGATGAGCGTGTGCCCACGCGGTTGTATGGCGGTGATGAGCGGGATATCCTGGCCAGGCGGGAAGTCAAGTTCAACGTAGTCGCCAACGGCGGCGCGCAGGTCAGAGGTCTTGACCAGCTCGATGCTGTGCTGCGCGCGCAGCTCCTGCTCGGCGGTCTTGACCAGCGGGAAGCCGCGGTCCAACGAGATGACGCGTCCGACTGTCACTACCGGGTCCTTTCGCGGAGGCGCCAGTGGAGTACGAGCAGGGCGGCGCCAACAAGGATGAGGGCGGCGCCGATCTGGAGTTTCCTGCTGCTGAAGGGGCTTGCGACGCTGTGGCCTTCATCGAGTATGGTGATGCTGGTCGCGTGGATGTCGGTGAGGCCCTCGTGCTCTGCGCATTCCACGCGGAACTCGCCGGAGACCTCGATGAGCGTGCCCACCTGGTTGTAGCGGCCGAGGTGCGTGATCCTGCTTGCGTCCTCTGCGCTGACGTAGACGCTGATGCTGGCGCCTTCATGGTTGAGCAGCAGCCACTTGTAGTCTGACTGCCGCGCGTTGATGATGTCGCCTATGGCCTCGCCGACGACGGTGACGTCTTGGCTGTCGTCCTGCTCGGTGATGGTCAGGAGGACGTCGATGGTGGTGGTTGGCGCGTCGGCGAGCGCGGTGGTGGGGGTTGGCGCATCGGCGAGCGCGGTGGTGGGGGTGGCTGCGATGATGAGGAGAAGGGCGATGACAAGCTGCAAGATGGAGCGCAAAGCGAAATGGGTGGTTATGCGCTGTGACAATCTACCAACAAGGGGAGTCTGCTGCGTAGATTGCCACGCTTCGCGCTTCGCGCTCCGCTCGCAATGACGGGGAGATGTAGCAGGCTGCAGGTCGATGCGTCTGCTGCAACTGGGTTCGACTCGCAATGACAGTGCGCGAGGGGTGGGGGCGGTGGGCGTGCGGAGGCCGCGCACCTTGAGGATTTGTGTGGGGGAAAGACCCGGTTTGCTCGTTAAAAACCTCATTTCTTTACACGCCTCCTTGGTTTGAGGGAGGCTATGAAGCTTGTGAGGACGGCGAGTATGGTGAGGAACTCAAGGCGGCCGACCCACATCTGGACCATGTAGAGGATCTTCATGCCAGCGGGGGCTGAAGGCGAGATGATGCCCGCACTGAGGCCGGCGTTGGAGGTGGCGGCCACTGACTCGAAGGTTGCCGGGATGGCCTCATAGCCGGCAGCGATGCCGATGATGGCGCCGATGAGGTAGGTGAGCAAGTAGAGCAGGGTGATGGTCATGACCGCCCCGGTTGTCTCGTTAGAGAGAAGATGGCGGCCAAGATGCTGGTAACTGGTGGTATTGCGCGCTGACTTGGGAGCCAGCACATCCTTGATACGTGCGATGATGGCCTTGGCGATGATGCCTATGCGCAAGGCCTTGATGCCGCCGGCTGTGGAGCCCGAGCTGCCGCCGATGGCCATGCCGAGGATGAGCATGAAGAAGGCGCCGCTGGTGAGCATCGAGGTGATCTGGTTGGTGGAGAGCACCTGGTAGCCGGTGTTGGTGGTTGCCGAGACAATGGTGAAGACGGCGCGGCGGGCCAGGCCGGCGAAGTCGGTGAGGAAGTGGCCGGCGAGGATGGCGGCGACAAAGACGATCAGGACAAGCGTGGTCCAGATGGCCAGGGTGCGGATCTCGATGTCTTGGGTGAACTCCTTGATGGTGGAGCGGAAGCCGCCTTTCCAGATGCGCGCGTAGAGGGCGAAGTTGACGGCGCCCATGCACATGAGCACCATGGCGATGGCTTCGAGCGGCCAGGAATGGTAGTACATGAGCGAGAGGCTCTGGGCCGCGAAGCCGCCGGTGTCGTAGGCGCCGATGGTGAGCCAGAGGCCGTGGAAGATGCTGCGGATGGGGTCGATGCCCAAGAACAGAGCCACCACAGTCAGAAGGACAGTGCCGCAGAGCACCACGATGGAGGAGAACTGCCAGATGAACTGGGCGGTCTTCTTGATATTGGGCAGGACGAAGTCCGTGCGGCCTTCTGCGGAGTAGAAGGAGGAGCCGACCTTGCTGAAGATGCCCAGCGAGAGCGCAATGACGATGACGCCCTGGCCGCCGAGGAACTGCATAGCGAAACGCCACATGTTGTCGGCGATGGAGAGGTGGTCGATGTCCTGGCAGAGGGTGAAGCCGGTGGAGGTGAAGCCGGAGACGCCTTCGAAGAGCGCGTCGAGGTAGGAGCCATAGTGGCCGGAAAGCCACAGCGGGATGGCGGCAACCGTGGCGCCGACTATCCACACCAGCGCTGTGATGGCGATGGCCTGGCGGCGCTCAAGGGTTGCGGGAGAGATGCGGCACAGGCGCAGCAGGGCGCCGATGGTTATGGCACAGCCCATGCCGATGAGGTAATTGCCGGCAATCGCGCCTTCACGCATGATGAGGCTGACTACCAGAGGAACCACCATAATGGCGCCAAGCAGCAAGACCATGGAACCCAGGTAGTGGGCGATGATGCCGAGGTCCTGCTTTTGGAAGCGCGGCCACATAGCTAAGCGAGCACCAATCTCTCCACGAGTACCAGGCCCGTGAGCACTATGATGAAGACGAGTATCAGCGCGATGATCGCAAGGATGGCTTTCAGGGATTCGAGGATGTTCTGCTTATGCCGGCTAGGCATGGACATGGGACGTTTTTCCTTCCGCTGAGCAGCTGGTTCCGTTTGTCCGAGTGGTTGATCCGCCTATCTGAGCGGTTGTTCCCGCCTGTCTAAGCGGTTGCTCCCGCTTTATTTACTCTCCTCGTTCCACGTGGCGAGGATCTCGAGAAGCAGTCGCCCGATATCTCTTGCCACCCGGTTGGTGGTTTCCATGACATCCTCGCTGGTGATGGGCTTCTTGTGCATGCCTGCGGCTTTGTTGGCTATCAGGCTGAGACCCAGCACGTCCATGCCAAGCGAGGCAGCGGTGAGGACCTCGTAGACGGTGGACATGCCCACAGCGTCGGCCCCCCAGGTCCTGAAAGCGCGTATCTCGGCAGGCGTCTCGAAGTTGGGGCCACGCACCCCCAGGTAGACCCCTTGTTGCAGGGTCAGATTACAGGTCGCCGCTGCTTTGAAGGCTTTCACCAACAAGGCAAGCGAATAGGCGTTGCTCATATCTGGGAAGGCGACGGAATCCTGATCCGCGCCCAAGGTAAGCGGGTTGCCACCAGCGAAGTTGATATGGTCGCAGATAAGCATGATATCGCCTACGTTGTAGTGCTTGTTTATACCGCCGGCTGCGTTGGTCACAATGAGCGTACGGGCGCCCAGGGCGTGCATGACCCGCAAAGGGAAGACTACCTGCTCGGGCATATAGCCCTCATAGGTGTGAAGGCGGCCTTGCATACAGGCTACCTGCTGGCCGCCCAGCTCTCCAAGGACAAGACGGCCGACATGGCCAAAGGCGCCAGCTTTCTCACAATGCGGCATGTCTACAAAGGGCAGCGAGTACTCTTCGTTGATGTGGTTCGCCAGGTTGCCCAGGCCCGAGCCAAGGATGATCGCGATGTCAGGTTGATGACTCAGATTCGGCTGGATGATGGAAACAGCCTCATTGATGCATTCTCTTATCGTCATACTCTCTCTCCAATAGGTGCATAAGTCTGCTAGTATCAGACTGAACAGAAACCACGCCTGACACGGCAGAATGAGTATCGAGCAGTATAGATTATAGAAGAAATGCCCGGGCGCCGCATTTTGGGAATACCCGGAGGCCGTGTTCAGGGGTGCTGCCTCAATGCTTTGTGTAATCAGTTGGCACTTTTTATCAAGCCGTCTGTGTTTTTTGCGAAGAAGGAGGAGAGATGTGGGCTATCTGCAACCCCAAGGCTGACGGTGACCTCAAGCCCTGCGCCGCACTGGGCAAGACCTTAAGCCGCCTTTCCCAGCCAACCATTCTCACTGTACTTGCCGCCTCTGCAGTGCCGCTGCACGGCTATGTCATTGTGCAGAAGGCCGCTGAGTCCCCCATGTTCGGCGGCAATAAACCCGACGCCACCGGGGTGTATCGAACGCTTCGGCAGATGGAGGAGAACGGCTATGTCACCTCCTGGTGGGAGACCCCCAAGGCCGGGCCTGCCAAGCGCGCCTTTGAGCTCACCGACGCAGGCCGCGAGGCGTTGCGTCGCTGGATCGACTCGCTGGCCTGTTACACGTCAACCATCAATGAGCTGCGCGTGCTTGCCTCTGGCGCCCTTGGTATCAAGACCCCGCCAACGCCTACGTGCAAAGGATCCTAAGAGCGTATTGTTTTGAGGCTTGGCCTTTTTACGGCTTTTTTACGGTTTTTAGCGGTTTTTAGCGGCCCTTTTTGCGGCTATTCCAACACCACTATAACGGTACCTGCGTGGACCTCTATGTCCACGTGTGGGCCCGTGGGAACGTTTGAGACGCCCAGCGAGCTTGCGGGGGTCAGCGTTGCGTGGTCGAGCTCCCATTTCACGCCGGTGATGGAGACGGTTGCCTCGCCAGCCCAGGGGATTAACGAGACAAACGCGGGCCTGGGCTCTGTAGCCGCCTCGATTCTGAGGCTTGTGTGCAGGCTGGACGCGCTGAGGAAGACGCAGGTCTCGGCTGATTCCCTGATAATGACTGCAGCGCCTTGCTCTGCCACTCGGGCGAGGCAGCCGAGCGCAGCCAGCGTGTGGTCGATGCGCCCGCCGAGGACCCTGGTGGCGATAAGGGAGGTATAGCCCAGCTCGAGCGCCGCGGTGAGGGCGAGCTCGATGTCGGTGGCGTCCTTGTGGGGGTCATAGGATTGCAGCTCCACTCCCCCGTTTTGGAAGCGCTCAAGGGTTGTGGGATCGATGGAGTCGAAGTCGCCGAGCAACAGGTCAGGTGTGAGGCCAGCTGCCAGGAGGGCATCTGCCCCAGAATCCACCGCCAGGATGAAGTCGACCTGCTGGGCGAGGTCTTTGAGGTGCGCAGGGTCTGCTGGTGCAGGCGAGCCGGAAACGAGCAGAGCGGTGGTCATGCCGGCTCCTTGGGGGTGGATGGCTCCTTGGGAGCTGGTGGATTCTTGGGAGCTGGTGGATTCTTAGGCGCGCGTGGTTTTACCGGCCAGCGGCGGGCAGGGACGGCCTTGGCCAGCACCGGCATGACCACCAGGGCGCAGATGAGCACGGCGATCAGCGACAGGGTGAGGTAAGGGATGTTGTAGGCCAGCGAGTAGATCCAGACGTTGATGCCGGTGTCAGTGGGGCCAGCCTGGAGCATCCCGGGGTTATCGTTAAAGAACTCAGCCGCATACTCAGAAAAGAAGAAGACGCCGGAGACAACGTGGCTGATGAGACGCAGGAGCCCGCCGATGATGCCGGCGAAGACAATGAGCAGTGAGCCTTTGGTGACAAGGGCAACGGCTGCGCGCGGCGTGTCCTTGTTGGCGTCCTTGCGGTAGGCTGGCGAGAACTGGCCCACACCCCAACCGAACAGCAGGTACGGGAGCGGGTAGTCCAAAAGCACCTGGATAGGGACCAGGACGTAGGGCTCGAGCAGAAGGTCGATGCAGCCAAAGGCGACGCCTGCTATGGCGCCGGCCAGGGCGCCACGCCTGAGGGCGACCACCAGCAGGGGCAGCATCGACAGATTGACAGAACCGCCCGCGAAGTTGATGGGCAGGCGGATCTGCACAAAGTTGAGCACCACCGCCAGCGCGATGGCCAGCGCCAGTTCCACCAGGATCAGGATACGGGTACTTCTCATGATTTCCACCTCCGCTTTGGACGCTCCGCATTACCGGAACGCTCCTCTCGGTCGCGATTGGGGAAGCTGTGGTGCTCCCAAAATCGCCTCTCAGCCGTTGTTTCGGCTCCCGATGGGACATACTGCACGCGTGTCCTGCGGGTCTTGTTGGTTTCGCGGGACGTGCGTGCAGTCCCATGATAGCACATGCCACTTTACGCTAGCAGGTAGCAGGCCATGCTATGATTGAGCGACGACTGTTTGGTTTGCTGAGAGGAAGAGGGGAGTTTGGGCGGGTCTGCGTGTGATTCCTATACCACCGTCTCTGGGCTCGCAGAGGCAGAGGTCAACGAGAAGAAAAGCCGCTTCATCGCTGCCATTGCCCCGGTGAACACGGAGGATGAGGCGCTCGCCTTTCTGGAGGGTGTCCGTGCTGAACATCGCATGGCACGGCACCACGTCTTTGTCTACGTGCTGCGTGAGGACAGCCGTGTGCGCTACTCGGATGATGGGGAGCCGGCGCGAACGGCGGGGCTGCCGGTGTTGGAGGTTGTGAGGTATGCTGGACTGACCGATGTGATTGTAGTGGTGACCCGCTACTTTGGCGGTACGCTGCTGGGGACGGGAGGCCTGGTGCGCGCCTACACCCAGGCGGCGCAGGCCGCTATCGAAGCGGCCCAGCTGGTGGTCATGTCCTGGTGTGTGAACCTTGAGCTGCGCATTCCCTATGCGGACTACGAGCGGGCTGTCCGCATCGCAGAGCTGGGTGGGGCCAAGCTGTTGGGCTCTGACTTCAGCGACGTGGTGTGCCTGCGCTTGCGCGTCCTTGCTGCGGAGTGGAATGGCGTGGGAGAGTTGGGGCTTCAGAGCAAGCTTGCCGAACTGCTGCGCGGAGCCGACACTCTGACCGTCACCGCTCCCTTCATCGCAGAGTTCTAACTCTCATTCGCACTCCCAACCGCATGCTTAAGGCAAAAAGCAACGTTCCCACTCGGGTGCAGTTGATGCATCCACTTACGCCTGCCTAAATCTCCTGACAACTCGAATCTGTTTCTATAACATATGATGTTTTCGTCTTTTGAGTACCCATATAATAGTGACATGAAAAATAGTTCTTCTTTTCAGGATACGAGTTGGAGGCTTTGCATGCATGTTGTTATCGTCACCCGACTTGACCGTTTTAGTGACCACTAACGTATCGAAGGGGCAAAGAGTAACACGCGTCGATTACCAAGAAACGAAAGCGCTCCCACCCAGTCGCAGTTGACGCATCTACTTGCGCCTGCGTAAACCTCTCCGTCATTGCGAGGAGCGGGCTTTGCTCGCGACGTGGCAATCTATGCAGCAGCCTTTCATTGTTGGCAGTCTGTCACAGCGCATCACCTTGCAGGTTCGTGGAGGAAAGGAATCAACCGGGAGCATCTGCGCTGTGTCAATGCCAGATATCCCCAACCGCTGCCATAGATTGCCACGTCGTTCGCTTCTCTCACTCCTCGCAACCAGCGCAGGCGCAAGTAGATGCTTCAGCTGCACCAGGGTTGGCGCGTTGCCTATTCCAAGCAAGCGCATGGGGATGCTTCAGCTGGACCTGGGTGGGAGTGCTGCTTCTTTTACCAGATGGGCACAAGGGCCTTGCTTTACTCCCTACTTCTCTTAGTGACCACATATGGATACTGATTCTCCAGTGGATAGCGCATCTACCAGGCCTTTTAATAATCGTTTTGAAATGAGCTGGTTTAAGCGGTCAAGTCAGGTGCTGTATGGCTATGAGACGAAAACTATCAATCAAGCTGCA
>WRHL01000009.1 GCA_009783245.1 Coriobacteriia bacterium | reverse complement strand
CAAAAGGGACGGTTCTGAGGACAGAAGGGGACGGTTCTATTTTGGCCTTTTCAAGGCCAAAATAGAACCGTCCCCTTCTGTCCTCAGAACCGTCCCTTTTGTCACGTCCCCATTCTGCCGTCCCCATTCTGTCCTCAGATAGCCGTCACCCCGGGCCAGGCCCGGGGTGACAAACTTTTCAGAGCCCCCCTTGATGGCGAATGGATCCTGGTAGGGGTGACCAAGACCCACCACGTCAATGAGTGTCAGACCTCCTTGATGGGAAGGTCGATGGTGACGTCGCCCAGCGGGAAGGTCACGCAGGGGTGGATGCAGTTGAAGGTGACGTCGGCCAGGCGGCGCTTGTCAAAGGCGGCGGGGGTGAAGACCTCGCCGTCCAGCAGCTTGGTGTGGCAGAAGCCGCACTCACCGCTGCGGCAGCGGGAGGGGGCAGCGATGCCCGCACGCTCCAGCGCCACAAGCAGGCTCTCACCCACAGCGCAGGGGATCTCCTGCTTCTGGTCGCGACAGATCACCGTGCAGGTGTAGGCTGCGGCGGCTGCGTCTGACAAGCCGGGGAAGTCCGGCTGGGCGGCAGGGGCCTTGCACTCGCCAAAGAGCTCGTGGCGGATGAGGCGGGGTGCAAGCCCCAGGGGCTCGATCTGCTCGTCACAGAAGGTGTACATGACCTGTGGCCCGCATAAGAAGAGGCTGTAGCCCTCTGGCGGGGCGTACTTTGAGATGAGTTCCGTGGTGATGAAGCCGTGCTCATAGCCCTCGACCTGCTCGTCGCTGAGCACATGGATGACCTTGAACTTGTCGGTTTTTGCCGCCAGTACGTCCAGCTCAGCGCGCAGGAGGATGTCGTCTGCCAGGCGGCTGCCGTAGAGCAGGGTCAGCGAGCAGTCCTCCGTGCCGTCTGCGATGGCGCTGGCCAGGGAGTGGAAGGGCGTGATGCCGCTGCCGCCGGCGATGCCAAGTATGTGGGCGTTGTCGCGCAGCGGCTCATAGCAGAAGTTGCCCTCGGGGCCGGTGAGGGTGACCGCGTCGCCCACGGCCCAGGTGTCGAGGATGTAGTCCGAGGCGAAGCCGTCGGCCGCGCGCTTGATGGTGAGCACGTAAGTGCTACCTAAGCCCGCAACGCCCGCAGCGCCGCCGCCCAGCGCTTCGACCGGGGCGGAGCGGATGGAGTAGGGCCGCAGCAGGCGCGAGCCGCCAATGGCGAGCAGCACGCAGACATATTGTCCGGCGTTGAAATAGGCGAAGCTGGTTGTGCCTTTGTCCTTATCGGGAGTCAAAACATAGCTCTTGGCGTCCGTTCCGTGCTCCTTTATGGCCACTATCTTCGCGTACTGCCACTCGGGATGCAGCGAGAGCATCAGCGCGTTGGTGGGGTACTCTGCGGGCAGTGGGGTGTCCGGCGCCGCCTCGATCTTGTCCACGCGCTCGGGGATGATGTACATCAGGTTCATGGGGTCCAGGTTCAGTTCGACTTCGTTAGCCATCTCATCAGCCCTCCTTCAGGTACGCGGCGGCCATTTGGGCGGACTGCTTTCCGTTGACATAGGTGGAGCTGTAGCCCAGCGTGCGCATGCCGTGACCGCCGGCGAAGTACAGGCCCTTAACGGGCTGTTCCATGTCCTTGGCCATGATGCGCGGCAGCATGGAGTCCCAGTTGGCGGTGTGGTAGCCGTAGATCGAGCCCTGGGGGTGGTTGAGGTAGCGGGCGAAGGTCAGCGGCGTGCCTACGGAGATCTCCTCGATGCAGTCCGAGATGATGACGCCCGTGGCGTCCTCGTACTGCTTGATGACCTTTTGTGCCAGGCGGTTCTTGAGCGCCTTGTAGTCCTGCGGCCGCACGTTGTCCCAGACACCGGGGGCGAAAAGCTGCGTGGACCACAGAAGCGAGGTGCCCTCCGGGCTGGCGCCGGGGTTGTCGATGTTCAGGCAGTTCATGATGGAGAAGTTGTTGTCATCCAGCGTGTGCATGCCCTCGAACAGCACCTCGGAATCCGGCGAGTCCGCAAGGAACACGCTGTAGTCCTTGATGCCCAGCTCCTCGGGGGACTTGCTGACGCCCATCCACACGCAGAAGGCCGACATGCCAATACGCCGCGCGTTGGCGCGCTTGACCTCTGACGCCGGTACCTCGGCTCCGTCAACCATGCCGCCAAAGGCCCTGCTGGGGAAGAAGTTCGCGATGACGGCCTTTGCCTGGATCTCGGTCCCGTCCTTTGTCACGGCGCCGTGGCAGACCCCGTCCTTCACCAGGAGCCGGCTTATCTCGGTGTTGTACCAGACCTCGCCGCCGTTGTCGCGGATCGATTGGTCCATCGCAAGGCTCAGCTCATGGGAGCGGTCCGTGGGGATATAGGCGCCCTTGCTCACATAGAGGGCGGTGATCAGCGCATACATGATGAAGGCGAACTGGCTGCGCGGCGTGCCCATGTAGGGCCAATAGGTCAAAAGGATGTTCTGTGCCTTTTGCGGCATCTTCAGCTCATCGAGGACCACGCCCACCGGCTGGTTCGAGACCTTCATGAAGTTGGAATGCTGTTCCATGAGCACCATGGGGTCTGGCGGCCCCTGCGCCAGGTAGCCAAAAGCGCGTCCCACGTCAGCGGCTAGTTGGAAGAAAGCCGCCACGCTGGGGGCGCTGCCGGGCACCTCCTGGGCCAGCTTGCCAATGAAGTTCTCAACGCCAATGGGCATGGTGACGTCGTAGCCGTCCGGGCCGGTCACAATGGTGCGGAAGGCGTGCTCCACCGGCAGCATCTTCACATTGAGGCCAAGCCATTCGAAGAGCTCCCGTGAATCGCCCGGGTTCTCCGGTGGGCCGAAGTTCGCCATCTCATGCAAAGACGGCTCAAACTCGAAGCGCCCCCGCCTGAAGCTGGAAGCGCTGCCACCGGGCAGGTTGTGCCGCTCCACAAGCAGGGTGCTCAACCCCATCTTCGCGGCCGTCGCGGCAGCCGACAACCCGGCATTCCCCGCGCCAACCACAAGGACATCTACACTTTTGACCATGTGATTCTCCTTTCTGTCACTATCCGTTTGTTTGGTGAGTTGCTGATTGCTTGGTGATTACTTGCGTTTGCCGTTATTTTTATTAACTTGGAACTGGTGCCTCCATCATACGATAAAAACAGGGCTTGGATTGTCGTGACTGGTGGCCAAACCTGAAAAACTTTGGTTGAAATCACATTTGCCGCTTCGCAGCAGCCCTTAGATGTGACAAAAGGGACGTGACAAAGGGGACATGACAAAGGGGACGGTCCCTTTTGTCATGTAGGCGCCAGTGGACATGACAAAAGGGACCGTCCCCTTTGTCATCCAGCTTACACTTTGTGTAAGGTACCGTTTAGAAGAAATTCAGACCGTCCTGCTATCCTCCCAAGCGTAGCAGTGTTCGCCAGACGGGTGCGCCCCTTGCGAAAGGAGGTGATACCCATGGACACACTCAACGCAGCGGCAGCTGTGGCGACGATAGTTACGGCGCTGGTAGCTCTAGCTGGGGCGGTGTGCAGGATCTGGCGCAAGATGCGCAAAGATAAAGAGAAGCGGCCCTAGTCAGACCGCTTCCAAAATCCCAAGCGCACCCGTCGCAAGCTTCACAAGTAGGCGGGCGCTGCTACACCGGATTGTACCACATTTCATGTGGGAAGGGCGGTGGTCTGCAGACCACCGCCCTTCTCGAGGGACCCTCCCCTTTATGTCAGTTAGTCGCGCTTTGTCGCGCTCAGTCGCGCTTAATCGTGCATGTCCCAGTTGCGCACGTCCAGGTGGGCGTACTTGGGCAGAAGGCGGGTGGGCATCTTGAATGCGTCCTTCCGGAAGGGCGGCGCCAGCTGGGTGCCGTCGCAGCAGATCTCCAGCACGGTGGGCTTACGGGATGCCAGGGCGGCAGCCAAGGCAGGCCCCACCTGCTCCGGATCGGAGACGCTCACGCCCACGGCCTCCATGGCCTCAGCCACCGGGGCGAAGGTCTTGGGATTGGGGATCTCGCAGCCGATGAAGCGGTTGTTGAAGAAGTCGATCTGGTTCTTCTTCTCGGCACACCAGGCCATGTTCCTGAACACAATAGCGACCACCGGCAGGTTGTGCTCCACAGCCGTGCTCACCTCATGCAGGCTCATACCCCAGGCGCCGTCGCCTATGATGGCCACCACCGGCGCGTCGGGCTTGGCGAGCTGCGCACCCAGGGCCGCGGGATAGGCAAAGCCGGTGTTACCAAAGGTCAGGGCTGCAACGTGGCGCCCCTCGCCTTTGAAGCGCAGATAGCTGTTAGCTGTGGAGGAGACGTTGCCTATGTCCGTTGCGACAATGGCGTTTTCTGGCAGCACCTTGCAGATCTCGAGCAGGGCGCGGCGCGGGTTCATCGGCACGCCATCCACCATGGCCAGGTCATAGATCTCCTGGTCCCACTCGGCCTGTCGTGCCCGCACAACAGCCATGCGCTCCTCGTTGACCGGCTGCGCAGCCAGCCCCGCGTCGATGGCCTTGGTGGCCTCCAGCGCGTCGGCTATCATGCCCAGCTCTACCGGGTGGGTGCGGCCTATGTGGCGCGGGTTGATGTCGATCTGGATGATCTTGGCTTCCTCGGGGAAGTAGTTGATGTCGTACTGCGGCAGGGTACCAAAGACACTCAGCCGCGTGCCGATGGCCAGCATGACGTCAGCCTCGGACAGGGTCTTCATGGCGGCCTTGGAGCCCATGTAGCCAATGGGTCCCATCCACAGCGGGTGGTCCGCCGGGAAGGCGTCGTTGTGCAGATAGGTGCAGACAACGGGGGCCGTGAGCTTCTCGGCAATACTGGCAACGGGCCCCCAGGCCTGCGTGTCCACCACGCCGCGGCCAGAGATGATGACCGGGTTCTTGGCGCCAGAGAGCAGCTCGATGGCCTTTGCGAGGTCCTGCGGATCGCCGCAGCCGCGCTTGTCCACGCGGTACTGGTGCGGTTGCAGTATGCGCTCTTCCAGCTCACCGTAGAAATAGTCGCGCGGGATGTCCAATAGCACCGCACCGCGCTCAGCGTAGGCAATGCGGAAGGCGTTGCGCAGGCAGTCCGCCGCGCGCGAGGGGTGCGGCACCCGGATGGCGGCCTTGGTGATAGCCTTGAAGATCTGCACGGTGTCGGCCTCTTGGAAGCCGTCCCAACCCACCGAGGTGGAGCCGGCAGAGGGGCAGATCACCACCAGCGGCGTGTGCGCCATGTTGGCCGCCGCCACCGAGGTCACCATGTTGGTGATGCCGGGGCCGTTCTGCCCGGTGATGACCCCGCACTTACCGGTGATGCGGCAATACGCGTCCTCCATGTGCCCCGCGCTCTGCTCGTGCCGCACCGGGATGAACTTGATCCCCGCCGTGGGGAACAGGTCCAGCAGGTCCATGAAGGCGCTGCCCACAATGCCTGTCACATGGGTCACGCCCTCCGCCAGCAGCGTCTCGCACATGGCCTCGCTGGGCGTCATCTTCACTTTACTCATACTGTTTCTCCAATCAGAAGTTGGGGCCGTATTGGGGGTCGGTCATGACGTTGATGCAGGCGGGAACGCCGGACTCGATGGCACGCTGGAGCGCCGGGCCGATCTCATTGGGATCCGTCACAAACTCGCCATAGCCACCCAGGGCCGTGACGATCTCCTCGTAATGGGTCTCACGCAGCTGCAGGCCAATGGGGTCGAGCCCCTCGGTCTTCTTCGCCTCGGAGCGCAGGATCATGCCCCACTGCTTGTCGTTGAGGATGACGGTGATGATGTTGATCCCATAACGGATGCAGGTGTCATACTCCATGACGTTGTAGCCAAAGGCGCCGTCGCCGGTGAACATGATGACGGTCTTCTCGGGATGCGCCAGCTTGGACGCCATGGCATAACCCATACCCACGCCTAGCGGGCCAAAGCAGGTAGCCCCCAGGCTGAGGTGCTGGCCTGGGCCGGTTGCCGGCAGAACGGCAGAGCCCCAGGTAGCAGCGTCGCCACCGTCAATGCAGAAGATGGTGTCGTTGTTGATCGCCGCGTATTGATACAGCTCGAACAGCAGCCGCATGGGATGGATGGGCGTGTCCTCGCACATCAAGCCCGGCATCGCGCTCATCATCACATTGCTCTTGACCTCGTTGACCGCTGCGAGCCACGTGTCGCGCTTGGCCTCGGCGCAGCCCTCGGTCAGCTGCTCCAGCACGGCGCGCGCGTCGCCCACCAGCGGCACGGTGACATCCACCATGCTGGTGATCTCGGCGGGGTCAATATCGATGCGGATGATCGGCACGCCGGTCGCCAGGTGCTGCGGATGCAGCGTATATCCTGGGCGGGTCCCTACTATGACGATAAGATCGACCATGGGCAGGGTGTTGAGCAGCACGGGATGGTTATAGGCCAACCCGCCGTACAGCGGATGGAAGTCGGAGATCATGCCGCGCGCCGCGTTGCGTGTGTAGAAGGGGACGCCGGTCTTCTCGACGAACGCCTTGAGGGCATCCTGGGCCTGCGACCACCAGGCGCCGCCGCCGGCCATCACTATGGGGCGCTCGGCCTTGTCGATCAGCTCGACAGCCTTGGCTACGGCAGCCGGGTCGGCCTTGGTGCGGCCTTCGCCCTGGGCCAGGATGGGGAGGAGCTTGGGAAGCTCGTCGGTCTCGATTTCGCCCTCCATGTAGTTGCGCGCCATCTCAAAGTAGACGGGGCCCGGGCGACCGGAGATCGCCATGGTCGCGCAGCGTTGCATATACTCGGGAAGGCGCGCTGGGTCGTAGACGGCCTTGGAGTACTTGCAGATGCTGGAGACAACCGGGAGCGTCTCGAAATCCTGCAGCTGGTTGACGTCGAACTCGGCAAGCTTGGCGCGTCCTCCCAGGTAGAGGACGGGGTAGCCGCCGCATTTGGCATTGCCCATACCGGTGATGAGATTGGTCACACCGGGGCCGGCCGTACCCGTGCAGGCGCCGAGCTTGCCGGTGGTCAGCGCCCAGCCTTCAGCCGCGAAGGCCGCGTTCATCTCGTTACGCACCCCGATGAAGGGGATGCCGGCCTCCTTGCAGCCTTCCATGAGCGGGTAGACATGGCCGCCGGGGATGCCGAAGAGGTAGGACACGCCGGCGTTCTTGAGGAGTTCGCCAGCCAGTGACCCTGCTTTGACTTGTGTCATGATATCGATCCTTTCTCACATTGTTGAGCGTCTTACTACTTCAGGAACCTGATCTGTTATCGTTAAAAACCAGACTTAGGACTCGAGGGCGGCAGGGGCTGCCTCCGTGTCCAGGCCGTCTATCTCCTCGATCGAACGCTTGCTGGTCTCGGGGATGAACACCATGATCAAAACGAGCGAGATGAGCGGCAGGAGCATGGCGATGGCCAGGGCGTTGCCCCAGCTCAGCGCGGTGCCGGCTACGATGGCCCCCACAAAGAGCGGGACGCCGATCTGGCCGACGCGGCCGAAGATGTTGTTGGCCCAAGCCATGGCGCTGGCGCGGATCTTGGTGGGGAAGAGCTCGTTGGTGATGGTGGAGCCGATCATCAGGAAGGAGTTCAGGCAGCCCGTGGCGACCACGTTGAAGACGATGATCGCGACGAAATCCTTGGACATGAAGGTGGCGAAGCTCATGGCGACACCCACGAGGATGATGATGAGCGCGGCCTTCTTGCGTCCGAGGATGTCCAGCAGTTTGCCGTTGAGGGCGATGATGAAGATGCCGATGACCGTGGCCGAGGCGACGGCTATGGTGATGTCGCTGGGCACCCAGTGCAGGTCTTCCACCACGCGCGTTGAGAAGAGGTTGAGCTGGCCTTTGATGCCAAAGTAGAAGAAGAACCAGACTACGGACATGATGATGAGGTACTTGCGGTGCGGTTTCTTCCAGGCTTCCATGAAGCTGGTGTCCTTCTCGGCCGTGCCCGCGTCAAGGGCCCGCTTGCGTTGCAGGAACGCCTCGGTCTCGGGCAGCCATTTGCGCAGGAAGAAGACGGGGATGAGCGGGATGGCGCCTATCATGTAGAGCCACTGCCAGCCAAAGCCGTCGATGGTGTCCTTGGGGATGAAGAACATGATGAGGATGCCTACCAGAAGGCCGCCGAACACCGCTGCCAGCTGGAAGCGGCCGGTTGCGAAGCCGCGGTCCTTGGCGGCGAACTCCTCGGTGAGGATGACGTAGCCAAGCGACCAGCTGCCTATCAAGAAGATGCGCGCCGTGAACTGGAAGAAGCCAAAGGCGAACAACCCTGCCGTCTGGCCGAGCAGGCCGGTCTCAGGGTTGACGAAGAAGGGCATCGAGATGACTGCGGTGAGGAAGGTGCAGATGGAGTAGCCATAGACGCACCAGAGGAACACCGGGCGGCGGCCGACTCGGTCTGCCAGGCGCGACATGAGGAAGGCAACCACGGTGCCGATGCCGATGATGGCAAGCAGGTAGGTGGAGACCGTTGGGTTGACGATGATCTCGTTGACCATGGTGCCGTCAGCGCCAAGCCGTGAGCCGTACTCAGAGAAGCCGAAGGTCAGGCCGATGTAGGGCAGGGCGATGTTGACGAGGGAGTCGTCGAGCCCCTCGAAGAAGGAGCCGAGGATGATGATCATGAACAGGTGCAACTGCCGTTTGGTCATCTTGGTCTTTTCCTTTTTGGTTTTCGCCATGTTATCTCTCCTTTCTATTACTAGACCCGTATTTATCGTGAGGGTTGTTTTACTTGTCAGGTGGTCGCTTGTCAGCCAGCCCTTTGTCAGATGCCGTACTTCTTGTAGAGCTTGAGCTGATCGGCCAGCATCATGAAGCGGAGGTCCTGCGTGGCCTCTGGGTCTTCATATTTGATGAAACCCTCGCCGGTCTTGAGGCCGAGCTTGCCCTCTGCGACCTTGTCCGAGACAAGGCTGGACGGGTCGGTGCTGGCGTAGAGGCAGGGGAGCAGCACGGCCTGCGCAAAGCTGACCGTGTCCAGGCCGATATAGTCCATGGTCTCGAACATGCCCTGCCAGGCGGTTTTGAAGCCAAGGCCCACCTTGGTTGCGGTGTCCATGTCCTCGGGGGTGACGTAGCCCTGCTCCGTGATGTAGAGGCCTTCGCGCAGCATGGCCATCTGCATGCGGTTGAGCAGAAAGCCCATGAGGTACTCCTTGAGGACAACGGGTTTCTTACCGCATTCCTCAAGCAGGTTGCGGACCCATTGCACCTTTTCTGGGTTGGCGTCTGGGCCGTGCACTATCTCGATGAGCGGGTTGATGGCGGGTGGGTTGAAGAAGTGGGTGACAAAGAAGTTACCGGGGCGGAACTCCGGGTACATCTCTGAGATGGGGAAGGACGAGGTGTTGCTGGTGAAGACCGCGTCGGGCTTGCAGATGGGGTCGAGCTGGTCATAGACGCTCTTTTTGATGTCTGGCCGCTCGGGGACGGCCTCGATGATGAGGTCGGCGTCTGCGGCGGCCTCAAGTGAGGTGGCGCCTGAGATGCGTGCGAACTTCTCGGCGGCGCCTTCGATGATCTCCATGTCCTCCAGGAGTTTGAGGCACTTCTCGGCCTCTTTCAGGCCCTTCTCCAGGGCCTCGGGGACGATGTCGATAAGGACTGCGTCATGCCCCCCTGTGGCGAAGGTCTGGGCGATGCCGGGGCCCATGACACCGGCGCCGATAACGGCTACTTTCATGTGTTCCTCCATTCTTCAGTTATGCAAAGACGGGAGTGGGACAAGGAGATAGGATGGCGCCCTCCCCGTCGCACACCACTATCACCCTGTCTCACTCCCGTCTTCAGCACAACACTCTCCGACTGTTACCAGGCTGTTTATTTGTACCTCCTGTTATAGAGGGTTGTGAGGGAAAAAGAAAACAGTTTATAATTGCGGAAGAGGGGCTAGCTACAAATATTGTTTGTGGCCAGATGCGCTGGCAGTCAACACGGATGCGCGTGTGCCCGCGCAAGTGGCCGCGCGAGGGGCCGCGCGTTGGCAGTCAACACGACACAAGCGACCAAGGCGGAAGGAGAGGGCCATGCGCCTGGAACAGCTCGACTTCTTTGTGGAAGTCAGTCGCAGCCGCTCATTCTCCCATGCAGCCTCACACCTCTTCATGTCACAGCAAAACGTCAGTACGGCCATCGCCAAGCTCGAGGCCGAACTCGGCTTCCAACTGTTCGAGCGCACGCACCACGGGGTGGTCCTGACCCCCCAGGGCATAGAGGCGCTCATCAAGGCCGAGGAGATCCTGGAGCGCGTCCGCGACCTCAAGTCGATAGGGCAGACCGCCGAGAAACAGCTGACCGGGGAGCTGCGCGTGGAGCTGGTCCCCTACATCGCCCTCCCCGAGATGATCGTCGACTTCTACCGTCGCAACCCGGCAATCAGCATCAAAACCACCGAGCGCGCGCCGGCCGACATCATCGCTGACCTGCATGAAGGCACCGCTGACGTGGGCTTCATGTACCTGCGCAAGGAGGAGCTCCCGCGGCGGGTGGAGCTGCTTGACACCCCCGGGCTGGAGCAGGAGAAGCTCTCGCAGGACCAACTCTACTTCTGCGTCAGCAAGAAACTGAAGTACCCGCACCGCAGCTACACCATCCAGGAGCTCTTTGAGAAACGCGTCCCGCTGGTGGTCTTCGAGAACCTCTACGACTGGGCCATGGAGACCTTTGAGATGATCCAAGTCAAGAACCCGCTGGTCTACCGCGTTGACGTCCACGTGTACAAGAAGATGATCCAGGAGGGCCTGGCGGCAGGTTTCGCCACAAAGACGGGGCTTGACCAGGAGATCATCTTCAAAAAAGGCGAGATCGACACGCTGAAGATCAGAGGCGCGTCGCTCATTGTCTGCATGCTCTACAAAAAAGAGCCCATGTCGCCCATGAAAGAGGACTTCCTAAGCATCATCCGCGAGAAGTTCCAAGAGCTCCACAGCGAAGAAGCGTGAGGGGCTTGATGGCTGCGGCGCAAACGTATCCTATAGCCTTGGTGTTGCACGATAAGGACGTGGTGGTCATCGGTGGCGGCGCGGTGGCGCTCCGCAAGGTTGTGGGCCTGCTGGAATGCGGCGCCCGCATCACGGTGGTCGCGCCTGAGCTGTGCCCTGAGCTCGCAGGTCTTGCTGCTGGCAAAGGCGGCTGCTGCCGGCTGCTGCAAAGACCTTATGAAAGCGGCGACCTAAGAGGAGCCAGCCTGGTGTTCGCCTGCACCGACGATTATGAGACCAACACCCGTATTGCCGCGGATGCCACCCAGTTGGGGTTGCCCGTCAACGTTGCGGACTGCCCCGAGCTCTGCAGCTTCTACCTGCCATCCGTGCTGCGCAGGGATGCCTTAAGCATCGCGGTGTCCACCGACGGCAGCTCGCCTTTAGCCGCACGGCTCATCCGCGAGGAACTTGAGGGGGTGATGGGCCCTGAGGTTGACACGTTTGTGGAGCTGCTGCGCCGCTGGCGCGAGAAGGCGCTGGCCGAGCTGCCCGCCCAGCAGCGCGCAGCCTTTTGGCAGGCCGTTGCCGATACGGAGGTCTACAGCCTGGTGAGACAGGGAAGGTTGCAGCAGGCAGAGACCCTGCTCTCCTCGTTATATGCGGAGTTGTTATAGGGTAGAAACGTACCGTCCCCCTTGTCCCACTTCTACCCTATAGACCGACTTAGGGGACAGCAAGCCCAATCGCCGAGAGGGTAGTGGTTCTGCGTACGTATATATGTTAGATTCTCTCTTAACAATAATCTGGGTGAGGAGCACTGAAATGAGAAGGATGAAAAGATTCTTATCTGTGTTGATCGCAACAGCCATGCTACTGGCCTTCTTGCCGGTTGTAGCACCTCCTGCAAGGGCGGATGAGCCAGAGATCATCGCCCTCCAGTTATCTATGAACCATTTATTCACACCTTATGAGGCGCTCGGTGTATTGAGTTATATAAAAGGGGAACCGGTAAAAGTCACAGTTACAGCGTTTTACTCTGACGGCACAAACAGGGATCTGCCCGCGGATGAATTGGATTTCTACAGCGAAACGATATCGCCTAGTACTTTGATATCTGCAACTGATTCCGGTTATCCTGGGATATTGGTTGTGGATTATCCGCTTCCGGTGGTGTATTACGAAGGGTTTATCATCATCGCTACCCCGAAAGGCGATCCGGGGGTGTATGCCTACAGTGCTATAGATGCCTATGAGTGCTCGGCAATCTCGTACGTTGTCGGGCAAGAATATGGGCAGCCTACCGTAAGAAAGGGACAGTCCCTCCAACTAGCCACAAAGGTCTATCCCGAGAGCTATATAGATATTATTGATTGGAAAGACTGGTTGTATGTAAGCGATGACAGAGCCGGCGCTGTTGGTACAGATTCGTCTATCTCTGCAAGTGGGTTATTGACTGTTGGCCACAACGAGACAAGAGTAGACATAGGCCTTATGGCTCCCGTCGATTTCAGTGGCATACATCCGAAGATCGGCGGAGGCGGGGTTGTAATTATAGTGCTCTCAAACGACGACGCCACCCTTTCCGCGCTCTCTGTCAATACGGGCACCCTTACACCTGCATTCGATCCCGCCGTGACAAACTATTCCGTGACCGTCCCTAACAGCGCCTCAAGCATCGATATCAGCGCGACAGTCAACGATAGCTACGCATCGGCCGCAGGCACAGGGACAAAAGCCTTAAGCGTCGGTGCGAACCCCTTTGATATCGTCGTGACCGCAGAGGATGGGACCACGACCAAGACCTACACCATAGCCGTCACCAGGGACAGTGGTGCGGTGACCTATGCTTTGACTATAGATGCAGTGACAGGAGGCACAACGTCAGGCACATCTTCCGGAAGCTACACGGCAGGAACCACGATCAGCGTGACAGCCGCTCCAGATACCGGCTACCGCTTCACCTCCTGGACGGCAACCGGGACAACGCTTGTCGACCCAACGGATCTGACCCAGTCGTTTACCATGCCTGCAGGAGCCGTGGTATTGACACCGGGGTTTGCTGAGGACACCGAGTATGCCCAACTGTCCGCCTTCCTGACATTTACCGGTGACGGGACATCCTCAGCGAAGATAGACGCCATAGCGGACAAGTTCTTAAGGCTCACATTAGACGGCAGTGAGGTGGATCCAGGAAACTACACCATAACCGATGGCAGTACGATCATCACACTGACAGAAAGCTACCTGAAGACCCTTACAAACGGCACCTATACCTTCAAGGCGGAGTTCACAGACGGCTATGCCTTCGTAACACTCCGTGTCGATGTGAAAAGCCCTGATACCACGCCTGGCACCACGCCTGGCACCACACCTGGCACCACGCCCGGCTCAACCCCACAGACCGGTGACAGCAGCATGCCCTTATGGGGCGCCGCGCTTACAGCATCCGCACTTGGAGCGTTTTGTCTGCTTATGTGGAGAAGGAAACGGCAAGAAAGAACAACCAGGTAACCAGCAAGCCGGCAAGAGGCCCCGTCGACCCTGTCAGAGCTTTTGGCAAGCCCGGGATGACAGACGCAAGTCTGAGGGCATTGTGACAAACGCCCTATTCCCTTAGTTTATAAGTGGTTGTCATTGGGTGGAACAACTTGTAACGCCTCTTTTGTTTCGTTTGGTTTTCTACGATCATGATACTTCTTTGTTTTGTAATAGAGCCATTCAAAGTATTCAGCGTAATACTGGTTTCGGCCTTCTTCACGGTTTCGTCGTGCTAGTATCGTTGGTATTAGATGCTCATAAAGCTCCATTATTGAAATACCCGAGGCAGACTTGAATACATAAAAAGGAAGATACCTTTTCTTTACCATTAACCCCCAAAAATGAAAGTAGCTTATAACGTATGCCAACTCAATGTCTTCTGAAACTTCAGACTCCTTCAGGTTATATACTTTCTTTCGTGCTTCAAAGAAACTCATATCTCTATCAATAGAATAATAGTTGGATACTGCCTGGAACCTATTATTGATAACACCAAGAATACTGATAATAAATGCTAAAACACCTGCAGACACACCTACTATGCTTAAAACCGATTCCATTTTACCTCACCCCTATACATCCTTATCCTTCCGCCAAAATCTCATAAAACTATCTTTGATCCTTTACTCCACTTCATCCTGCCTCTCTTGTCACATCTACTCCGTATCGTCTATCAGGCGAGTACGGCTCGTTCGATAGCAGAATTGAGGTATGAATTAAGCGAGATGCCCTCCAGCGCAGCTCTTTGCGCGACTTGCTGGTGAAGGCTCCGGGGCATCCGCAGCGTCACTCGACCGTTGTAGTCAATGCGCTGGCTGAAGGCGATATCAGGGTTGGGGATATGGATACCTTTGGCTCGCGCATAGGCAAACCATTCCTCTTTTACATCAACCAAATCCGCCACCGCTTCCTCGGGCGTTGCACCTAAAGACTCAACGGCGGGAATATCAATGAGAAATGCCCTATAACCCTCAAAGTCATCATCAATAAATGGAGTTACCGCAAAGGGGTATTCGCAATCTGTTCTCCTACTGTCCATCGTTATTGGCCCCCTTCCTTTCTGCTTTCTTCGCCTTTTCTTTTTCTGCCTGTTCAATGCGGTCTATCCAGACTATCGCCCGCTTGACATAGACGGGTAGAACATGTGGTTTGTGCATCGGAATGCTGTTTGGTTCCCTGACATCAATAATGCTGTAGTCTGGATGCGATACAGAATAATGGCTACCACCGGAGTAGTTCTTAACCTCGAATCCGTATGATTCCAAAAGGCTGACCAACTTTTCAAAGCTGACCGCTTTTGGATTGTTCCTGAACCTCTCCAGCAGCTTTTCCCGATAGACCACAGCGCTCCTAACTATGACACTACATATAGTGTCATAGTACTACTTTCCTAAACATCTCTCAAGTATTTCTGGGATAAGTTTGAGGGGAAGCAAAACGAGAACGAGGCAAGTAGGGCGCTATAGGCATTGCTGATGGCTGGATAAGCTTAAACAATTTTACAAAGTCCCTGTTGAGGTGTTGAATAGAGGCACATGAAAGAGCAGTATCCTGGGCCGTCCCGCGCGTCTATGTGTGGGGGCGGCGCAAACCGTTTGTTGGGAGGTACTGAGGATGTTCTTTGTCTCGATCGATGAGGATCTGTGCAACGGTTGCAACTCTTGCGCGGCCGGGTGCCCGGCTGAGATCCTGGATTTCAACGGCAAGGCTTTTGTCTCGGGGGATGAGGCTGACTGCATGGGCTGCGAGGCCTGCGTCCTACTCTGCGAGACCGGGGCCATCAGCATCATGGAGGTGTGAGACATGACAGACAAACTGGAGAATGGGCCGACTAGCCCAACCACCCCCACCCCCCAGCTCGACGACCTGGAGCAGGGCCCCTGGCCCAGCTTTGTCACCGAGATCAAGCGCGCCGGCGAGAAGAGCCCCATGGCCACCGACCTGCTGGGCCTGCTCGAGCGCTCCTTTGAGGACAAGATCGGCCACTGGAAGCACGGCGGCATCGTGGGCGTCAAGGGCTACGGCGGCGGTGTCATCGGCCGCTACACCGACCTGCCGGAGGAGTTCCCAAACGTCAAGGAGTTCCACACCGTGCGTGTCTCGTCACCCAGCGGCTGGTTCTACAACACCAAGGCCCTGCGCAGCATGTGCGACATCTGGGAGGAGCACGGCAGCGGGCTGACCAACATGCACGGCTCCACCGGCGACGTCATCCTGTTGGGCACCACCACCGACAAACTGCAACCCTCCTTCGACGACCTCAGCGAGGCCGGCTTCGACCTGGGCGGCTCCGGCTCGGCCCTGCGCTCGCCCAGCTGCTGCGTGGGCCCCGGCCGCTGCGAGTACGCCTGCTATGACACGCTGGACCTCTGCTATGACATCACGCACGCGTACCTCGACGAGATGCACCGCCCCATGTGGCCCTACAAGTTCAAGATCAAGATGTCCGGCTGTGCCAACGACTGCGTCGCCGCCATCGCCCGCGCCGACTGCTCCGTAATAGGCACCTGGCGCGACACCATCAGCATCGACCAGGATGCCGTGCGCAAGTACGTGGAAGACGGGCTCGACGTGCAGACGCTGGTCTGCGACCGCTGCCCCACGCGCTGCCTGCATTTTAACGCGCTGACCTGCGAACTTACCGTTGACGGCGCCGACTGCTCGCGCTGCATGCACTGCGTCAACACCATGCACCATGCCATCAAGCAGGGCAGCGAGCGGGGCGCCACCATCCTCATCGGCGCCAAATCCACCATTGTGAAATCCGCCTTCCTCAGCTGGGTCATTGTGCCCTTTATGCGCATGGAGGCCCCCTACACCGAGTTCAAGGACCTGCTCGAACGCATCTGGGACTGGTGGGACGAGCACGCAAAGACGCGCGAACGCATCGGCGAGCTCATCTACCGCCTGGGCATGGGCAACTTCTTACGCGGCGTGGGCCTGCCGCCGGTGCCGCAAATGGTCTTCCGCCCGCGCGCGAACCCCTACGTCTTTTGGCAGAAGGAGGAGATCGAGCAAGAGGGTGACGAGAAGAGTGAGGTGGTGGCCCCATGACAAAGATAGACAACGGCCCGCCGAACTACCGCGACTTCCTTCCGCCCATCATTAAGGAAAACTATGGGAAATGGGAAGATCACAGCCACGTGAAACCCGGTGTGCTCGTACACTATGGACCCGCCGGCGAGCTCTTCAGCATCCGCGTGGGATCGCCGCGTCTGGTGAGCGTCGATTTCATCCGCGAGGTCTGCGACCTGGCCGACGAGTTCTGCGACGGCTATCTGCGCTTCACCAGCCGCAACAACATCGAGTTCCTCACACCGCATGCTGAGAACGTCGACCCGCTTATCGCGGCCTGCACGGCGCGGGGCCTGCCGGTGGGCGGCACGGGGAATTCCATGAGCAATATTGTCCATACGCAGGGGTGGATCCATTGCCATACGCCTGCGACGGATGCCTCGGGCATTGTCAAGGCGGTCATGGACGACCTCTACGAGTATTTTGGCCGCGACGACCTGCCCAACAAGCTGACCATCGCCATGGCCTGCTGCCTGAACATGTGCGGGGCGGTCCATTGCAGCGATATCGCTATTCTGGGCGTGCACCGCACCGTGCCGCGCCTGAACCACGACGTGATCCGCAAGACCTCCGAGATCCCCTCGCTTATCGCCTGTTGCCCCACCGCGGCGATTCGCCCTGACCCCAAGAACAAGAGCGTCACGGTGGTGGAGGAGCGTTGCATGTACTGCGGCAACTGTTTCACCATGTCACCGGGCATGGAGATCATGGACGCGCGCAACGACGGCATCGCCATCCTCATTGGCGGGAAGGTCTCCAACGCACGCACCGCGCCGAGCTTCTCGCGCATGGTCATCCCGTTTCTGCCCAACACCCCGCCGCGCTGGCCGGAGACCGTGGCGGCGGTCCGCCAGATCGTCGAGGTCTGGCTGGAGCACGCGCGCGAGGGTGAGCGCGTGGGCGAATGGGTGGAGCGGATCGGTTGGGAGCGCTTCTTCACGCTGACGGGGATTCCCTTCACCGACAAGCACATCGACGACTACATCTTCTCACGCGAGAGTTTTCGCACCACGGCGGCCTTCAAGTACTGACGGCCCGCTGATGAGCTGATGGACTGTTGATGAGCTGATGGACTGATGGACTGACGAGCCGCTGATGAAACTGCTTTATGCACTGTGCGGGGTGGTGGCCCTGGTGGCGCTTGCCTGGCTGGGAGCAGGGCTTTTGCGCCTTGAGCTGGTCTTTGGCGTTGTCATCCCCTACGTCGCCTTTGTGCTCTTCCTGGTGGGCTTTACCTACCGCGTCATCCGCTGGGGGAGGGCGGCGGTGCCGTTTCGCATCCCCACCACCGGCGGCCAACAGAAGTCCCTGCCCTGGATACGGCACAACCGCATCGGCAACCCCAGCACGGTGGCGGGCGTTGTGGGCAAAATGGCGCTTGAACTGCTGTTCTTCAGGTCGCTGTTCTATAACACCCGTGCCGAGAAGCGCGGGGAGGCGCTGGGCTTTGGCTCGGCGAAGTGGCTGTGGCTGGGGGCGCTGGCCTTCCACTGGTCGCTGCTTGTTGTTGCGCTGCGGCACCTGCGCCTGTTCTTTGAGCCGGTGCCGGGCTTTGTGTTAGGCCTGGGCGCCGCCGACAGCTTTTTGCAGGTAGGCGTCCCGCTGCTGTATCTCACTGACGTCCTGCTGCTGGGCGCGCTGACCTTTCTGTTCTTGCGGCGCGTGGTGGCGCCGCGCATCAGGTATATCTCTTTGTCGGCTGACTACTTCGCCCTTTTCCTGCTCATCGGGGTCGCACTGACAGGCGTGTTGATGCGGTACTTCTTCAAGGTTGACATGGTAGCCGTCAAGGAGCTGACCATGGGCCTGGTCACGCTGCACCCGGCTATCCAGCCCGCCACGGCGCTGGGGCCCATCTTCTACATCCACCTCTTCCTGGTGTCCTCGCTTGCCGCCTATTTCCCCTGGAGCAAGCTCATGCATGCCGGTGGGTTCTTCTTGGCGCCCACCCGTAATCTCCCCAACAACAGCAGGGCAAAGCGCCACATAAACCCCTGGAACCCACAGGTGGAGACCCACTCCTACGCTGCCTATGAGGACGAGTTCCGCGAGAAGATGCTCAAAGTAGGCCTGCCCGTAGAACGCCTAGTCGATGAGGCAGAGGAGGCGGTTGCCCCATGACGCACAGCCACTCCGTCATTGCGAGCGCAGTGACAACTCGTGCAAAACTTCCGTCATTGCGAGCGCAGCCGCCGAAGGCGGCGCAGCGTGGCAACCTAGGGCATCAAGTTGCGGTTTTGGGCAGGGCGGCTGAAGTCTACCCTCCGTCATTGCGAGGAGCGACAGCCCACACAAGACCTCCGTCATTGCGAGCGCAGCCGCCGAAGGCGGCGCAGCGTGGCAACCTAGGGCATCAAGTTGCGGTTTTGGGCAGGGCGGCTGAAGTCTACCTCTATCGTACAGTTGACGCATCCACCTGCGATTCAGTCTACCTCCCCGTCATTGCGAGGAGCGAGCGTAGCGAACGACGTGGCAATCTACGGAAGCGCTCTCATTATCGGCAGCCTGTCACAGCGCACAGTCTTGCGTTGCTGAAGGAAGAAGAGACGGCAGTGAAGGGGAAGCAAGGCGTAGGCGGCAGTCAGGCCGCCACTATCGCCGGCATTGTCCTTCTCGTAGGCAGAAAAGAAGCCGCTTGCCACAAATCCGGGAGTTCCTGCCGCAAAAGTGGCGTAATGTACGGTTCATCACAGGGCTCTAGAATAGCCTACTCAACCTGCAATCCACCTACCAGCAGGTTTAGATATGAAGTAGCAAATAGCTCTGAAGAGGCAGCTGGGAAATCGTACATTACGCCACTTTTGCGGCAGGAACTCCCGGATTTCCGTCACGGAGCAAGTGAAAGCAGTGTTACGCAGCCCAATGCTACGCCTTGGGCTGCGCTTATTGGCGCAAAGGGCGAAGAGAAACAGACGACAGCACCCGCATCCCAAGCAGAAACCCACAGGCGTGCCAACAAAAGTGCAGCAACAGGGCACACGCTGCCACTCTTCTTTGCCCGCTCTTCTTCCTTAGGCAATGCGAGTCTATGCGCTGTGTCAACGCCACACATCCCTGACCGCTTCCGTAGATTGCCACGCTGCGCCGCCTTTGGCGGCTCCGCTCGCAATGACGGGAGTGTTTATACCCTAGCCAGCCGTTGCGTCATCTGCACTTCCTACCAATACGGAGCCAGCGGAGCTGGCGACAAGCGCGGGTTTGCTCTTTACCCGCGCGACACAGTCAGCGCTCGCAATGACGGAGGGCATACTTCAGCCATCACCCCCAAAACTGCACACGTGTCGGCTAGGTTGCCACGCTGCGCGCCCATCGGGCGCTCCGCTCGCAATGACGGGAGTTGTGTGCAGGCCGTCAGCGCTCGCAATGACGGGAGGTTGGCCTGAGTCATGGTGAAGCTGCCAGACAAGGACACGCTGCTCGACTTCAGCTACCAGCCCCCAGCATCCGCGACAGACTGGCTGGGCGCGGCCACAGAATTCAAGCCGGGCATGTACTGCTACGGCGCCAAGGCCAGGAGCCTGGAGGCGGTTGGAATGCCCAACGCCCGCGACTTCTCACCGGCTGAGGAAGACTGGAAGCTGCCCGAGGATTGGGTCGCCCTTATCGTCAAAGGCATGGAGGAGCGGCTGGACAAGTACCGCTCGTTCAGGCTGTTCATGGACGTCTGCGTGCGCTGCGGGGCCTGCGCGGACAAGTGCCACTTCCATCTGGGCTCGGGCGATCCGCTCAACATGCCGGTGCAGCGCGCGGAGCTGCTGCGCTCTGTGTACCGGCGCTATTTCACCGTTGCCGGGCGGCTGTTCGGCCCGCTAGTTGGCGCGCGCGACCTCACCATCGACGTGCTCAAACAGTGGTGGTACTACTTCTACCAGTGCACCGAGTGCCGGCGGTGCTCGGTGTATTGCCCCTACGGCATCGACCAGGCGGAGATCACGCTCATGGGGCGTGAGCTGCTGAATCTGGTGGGGCTGAACACCGAGTGGATCGCGGGGCCCGTGGCGAACTGCTACCGCAAGGGCAACCACGTGGGGCTCGAGCCGCAGACCGTGGTGGACAACGTCGAGTTCTTGCTGGAGGACATCGAGACCATCACCGGTAGGCACATTGAGCCCAGCTTCAACCGCAAGGGCGCGGAGATACTCTTTGTGGTGCCCTCGGGCGACCTGTACGCGGAGCCGGGCACCTACACCTTCATGGGCTACCTCATGCTCCTCGAGCAGCTGGGGCTGGACTACACGCTGAGCACCTACGCCTCAGAAGGCGGCAATTTTGGCTTCTTCACCTCGCACGAGATGGCAAAACGCCTCAACGCGAAGCTCTACGCCGAGGCCCGACGCCTGGGTGTGAGGTGGATGCTCGGGGGCGAATGCGGCCACATGTGGCGGCTGGTCAACCAGTACATGGACACGTTCAACGGGCCGGTCGACTTCATGGAGTTGCCCGTCTCGCCCATCACGGGCACGCGTTTTGAGAACGCCGCTTCCACAAAAATGGTGCATATTACCGAGTTCACAGCCGATTTACTGTATCACGATAAGATCAAGGTGGACCCCGCTCGCAACGATGAACTGGTGGTCACCTTCCATGATTCCTGCAACACGGCGCGGGCGATGGGGCTTTTGGAGGAGCCGCGCTACATCATCCAGAGGGTCTGTCGGCAGTTCTTCGAGATGCCGGAGGATACCATCCGGGAGCACACGCTGTGCTGCGGGAGCGGCGCGGGGCTCAATGCCGGCGAGAACATGGAGCTGCGGCTGCGCGGGGGCTTCCCGCGCGCGAACGCCGTGCGCGGTGTGCGCGAGCGGCATGGCGTCAACACGCTGGCCAACATCTGCGCGCTGGACCGCGCATCGCTGCCTGCGCTGATGGACTACTGGGTGCCCGGCGTGCGCGTGGCCGGCGTCCACGAGCTGCTGGGCAACGCCTTGGTCATGGACGGCGAGATCGACCGCCGCCTGGACCTCCGCCTTGCGGACCTGTCGCTGAGGGTAGGGGAGGAGGCCAGCTGATGTATAAGCCGGTGCGGATAGTCGCCTTCCTTCTTGTTATATTGGGCCTGGTGCTTGCGCCGGTATGGCTCAACCAGGGGCGGGTCGCCGCAGTGCCGGCGCCATCCCTGGATACGCAGGCGATCAACGCCCTGGAGGAGCGGCAGTGCGTGGAGTCGGCGGCGTACATGCGTGCCGAGCACATGCTGCTGCTTGACAGCTGGCGCACCGCGGTTGTGCGCGACGGCGCCACAACGTACACTAGCAGCGCCGGGCGGGTGTATGCGATGAGCCTGGAGGACAGCTGTCTTGGCTGCCATGACAACCGGGCGGAGTTCTGCGATTCCTGCCATGCGTATGTGGCTGCAGAGCCGAACTGTTGGAGCTGCCACAACGGCGAGGAAGGCGTGACGGGTAGATGAGCGAGTTGAGAAGAACACAGAAGGACATAAAGGGGACGTATGTGACAAAAGGGACCGTCCCCTTTGTCACATACGTCCCCTTTATGTCCTTGGAACGCCGCGAGTTCATCCGGCAGGGGTTTGCCGCCGGGCTGCTGGGGCTGGGCGCCCTAGGCAGCTTGGGTGCGCTTGGTACGCTGGTTGGCTGCAGCAAGGTTGCGGCCCCTGCGGCCACCGCCCCCGCGGCCACCACCGCCACCGCCGCCCCCGCGGCGCCAGCTGCCCAACGCTGGGGGCTGGTCATCGACCCCGCCCTCCTCGTTAAAACCCAGGCCTTCAACGCCGTTGCCCAGGCCTGCCACAGCCACCACAACGTCCCGCAGATAAGCGACCCCAAGACCGAGGTCAAGTGGATCTGGCAGGATGATTTCGCGCATTGTTTTGAGGAGATGGACAGCGCCTATCTGCCTGCCGCCCTCAGGGAGCTGCAGTTCCCCGTGCTGTGCAACCACTGCGAAAACCCGGTGTGCGTGCGCGTCTGTCCCACGCAGGCTACGTTCAAGCGCGACGACGGCATTGTGGACATGGATTACCACCGCTGCATCGGTTGCCGGTTCTGCATGACCTCGTGCCCTTATGGTGCCCGCAGCTTGAATTTCTGCGACCCGCAGCCCTACATCGCCCAGGTGGATCCTGGCTACCCCACGCGGATGCGCGGGGTGGTGGAGAAGTGCAACTTCTGCGTGGAACGCCTGGCGCAGGGCCTGCCGCCGCATTGCGTTGAGGCCAGCCAGGGCGCCATCCTCTACGGCGACCTCGACGACCCCGCCTCAGAGGTGCGGCAGGCGCTGGCGGGCAGCTTGTCGATCCGCCGCCGCCCCGAGCTGGGCACCGAGCCCAGCGTGTACTACCTGCTCAGAGGGGCAGAAAGCCCCACAGACGCGCCCAAAGGCGGTGAGCCGCATGCTTGAGAAAGCCCTGCGTGGCTCCAAACGCTACTACCTCTGGCTGGCCATCCTCGCCGTCCTCATCGCCGTCGGCGCCGCGGCCTACACCCGCCAGCTCACCTACGGCCTGGGCCTGACCGGCATGAGCCGCGACGTGCCCTGGGGCCTCTACATCGCGCAATTCACCTTCCTGGTGGGCGTCGCCGCGTCCGGCGTCATGGTGGTCATCCCGCACTACCTGCACAACTTCCGCGCGTTTGGCCGCATGGTCATCCTCGGCGAATTCCTGGCGGTCGCGGCGGTCATCATGGCCATCCTCTTCGTCTTCGTCGACCTCGGCCAACCCACCCGCGTCCTCAACGTCCTGCTCCACCCCACACCCCACTCCATCATGTTCTGGGACATCTGCGTGCTGGGCGCCTACCTGCTGGTCAACATCGTCATCGGCTGGGCAGTGTTGGGCGCCGAGAAGAAAGGCTTCCCCCCGCCCCGATGGACAAGGATCTTAACGATACTATCGATACCTTTAGCGATCAGCATCCACACCGTCACCGCATTCCTCTACGCCGGCCTGCCGGGAAAGGCGTACTGGCTCTCGGCTATCATGGCTGCGCGTTTCCTCGCGTCCGCCTTTGCGTCGGGGCCGGCGCTGCTCATCATCCTCAGCCTGATCATCAGGCGTTTCACCAGCTTCAAGGTGACGGACCTCGCGGTTGACGCCCTGGTCAAGATCGTCTGCTATGCGATGATCGCCAACGTGTTCTTCTTCCTGCTTGAGGTGTTCACCTCGTTCTATAGCGCGATCCCCAGCCACCAGGCCAGCTTGCGCTACCTCTTTGTGGGCCTTGACGGCTCCGGGGGCCTGGTGCCGCTGATGTGGGTGGCCGCCGTGCTTGCGCTGGCTGGCATCACGTTGTTGCTGGTGCCCAGGCTGCGCCGCAACCTCAGGCTGTTGCCCGTGTCACTGGTCGCCATCTTTGTGGCCTGCTGGCTTGACAAGGGGGTGGGACTGGTGCTGGGCGGCTTTGTCCCCAACGCCTTTGGCCGCGTGACCGACTACCTGCCCACCGCAAACGAGCTGCTCATCATCTGCGGCGTCTACGCCCTGGGTCTTTTCATCCTGACGATCCTCTATAAAATAGTCATAGCAGTCCGCACAACCAATGAGGAAGAACTATCCAAAACGGATTCATGATAGAAGGAGGCTTGAAATGCCAGAACTGAAAGTTGGAGATCGCGTCATCCTGCTCGACGACGATGGTTTCCTGGAAGACGCCACCGAGTGGGATGAGGAAGTCGCCCACAAACTGGCCGAGACAGAAGAGGTGGAGCTCACCGACGAGCACTGGGAGATCATCAACTACCTGCGCAACTACTATGCGGAGTTCAACGTGGCGCCCATGGTCCGCAGGTTGCTCAAGGACACCGGCAAGTCCAACGCCGAGATCTACGAGCTCTTCCCCAGCGGCCCCGGTAAGGGTGCCTGCAAGATCGCCGGCCTGATGAAACCAACCGGCTGCGTCTGATCCCGTAGTTACGCCTGACTCACCAGCCCTCCACAGCTTCCGTCATTGCGAGCGATTCGGCCTGGTACCAACCTCCGTCATTGCGAGCCCCGCCCACAGGCGGGGCGTGGCAATCTACGGTAGCGCTTTCATTGTTGGGCGACTGTCACAGCGAGGAGCCTTATGTCCACACCTTCTGTCCCTGGAGCGCCAGCGCGCATCATGATCGCGGCGCCCTCTGGGAGAAGCGGCAAAACCGTCATCACCCTGGGGCTGCTGCGTGCGCTCACCCGGCGGGGGATGGTGGTCCAGCCCTTCAAAAAGGGGCCGGACTTCATCGACCCGGGCTGGCACAGCGTTGCCTGTGGACGGACAAGTCGCAACCTCGACCGCTTCTTCATGAGCCCTGAGCAGATCTGTGCCGTCTTTGAGGAGTGCTCAGACGGCAGCGACCTGAGCATCATAGAGGCGGCGATGGGGCTGTTCGATGGCCTGGACAGCCAAGGCAGCTGCTCCTCGGCTGAGATCGCCAAGATAACCCAGACGCCCGTCCTCCTTGTCATGAACACCACGCGGATGACCCGCACAACGGCCGCCCTTGTTTTGGGCTGTCAGCGTTTTTACCCAGAGCTTCAGATTGTGGGGGTCATCCTCAACCACGTGCGTGGGAGCCGCCACGTCGAGCTCATCCGCGAGGCCATCGAGGCCACCTGCGGTATCCCTGTGGTGGGCGCCCTGCCCGTTGATGACCGCCTGCATATCCCGGACCGTCACCTGGGCCTGCTCTCCAGTGAGGAAGCCCCGGCACGAGAAGAACTGCTGGATGGGATTGCTGATTGCGTCTGTGAACACATCGACCTCGACGCCATCCTCACGTTGGCGACAGTGGAGGACACGGCTCCCCTGATACCTGCGTCATTGCGAGCTGCGCCTCAGCCCGCATCCACCTCCCAGTCATTGCGAGCTGCGCCTCAGCCCGCATCCACCTCCCCGTCATTGCGAGCGGAGGCTCAACCTGTATCTACCTCCCCGTCATTGCGAGCGGAGGCGAAGCCGGAGCGTGGCAACCTAGCCGACCAGGTCGCAGAGTTGGGCGCGATGGCTGAAGCGCCCCCAGTTGTGCCAAAACGCCCCGTCCCCTTTGTCACATCCGCCCCACGCATCGCGGTCATCCGTGATGCGGCCTTCTGTTTCTACTATGAGGAGAACCTGCAGGCGCTACAAAAGCAGGGCGCTGAGCTGGTGTTCGTCAACAGCCTGGAGGACAGCGCCCTCCCCAAGGACATCCGTGCGCTCTACATTGGCGGCGGCTTCCCGGAGGTCTTCGCCGCGCAGCTGCAGGCTAACACAGCCTTCCGCGCGTCACTGAAAGAGCGCATAGAAGCTGACCTGTCGGTCTATGCAGAGGGCGGCGGTCTGCACTTCCTGGGTCGTACGCTCACCTACCAGGGCGGTGTCTTTGAGATGGTCGGCGCATTGCCGTTGGACACCGTCATCCACAAGCAGCGGCAGGCCCATGGCTACGCCGTGATGGAATCAAGCGACACGCTTCCCGGGTTGCCAGCCGGAATCGTCTTCACCGGCCATGAGCACCACCACGCCCAGATCACCAACCTGGATCCCAGATGCAGGTTGGCCTTCACCAAAACCCGTGGCAAGGGCATCAAGGACGGGCGGGATGGTATCTGCTACAAGGAAGTGCTTGCTGTGCACATGCACGTGAACGCCCTTGCCTCCCCGTATTGGCCCGCAATCCTCATCTGATAAAGGACCTGGAGCATGACAGAGGGGACAATTCCTTTCACATGACAGAGGGGACGGTCCCTTTTGTCATGCTGTCTGCGATAGCATGACAAAAGGGACCGTCCCCTCTGTCATGCACGCGTCACGTAGGAGGGCAGCGTGCCTCCTTGCCCACTTGTCACTGTGGTCAGGAGTGTTGGGAGTGGAGCTGCTGGGCGCGGAGGTGTTGGAGGCTTTTCGCCTGCCAACCCTGTAAGGTTGTGAGGCCGGTGTCGTGCGCTTCCACAAAACACTCGTGGTTGTAGCGGTTGCAACTGAGGATAAAGCCCGCTTTTTCTCGTACATCCTTTTCTGGAGCGTTCTGCTCCAATCGGTAAAGGGCGTCTACCCCTGCGTCACCCAAGTCCTCATACAGGTAGACATCTATCCTGTCGGTCTGAGCGCTGAGGTAACGGTCGGCGTTGTAGTTGGCGATGATGCCGTTGGTGTTCGCCAAGCCCAGGGTCAGCGTGAAGGCGAAGATCAGCGCGATGATGGGGCGCGCGACGTTGAAGGGGCGGATGTGCCAGGCGACAAGCAGCGCGAAGACCAGCAGCATGAGCAGCAAAAACCAGGAGACGTAGAGGCGTAGCGGGGTGAGGCTGTAGACCTGGATGTAGAGCAGCAGTTTGCTGGCGGCGGTGACGATGAGCAGGCAGGTGAGCAGGGCGAGCAGGCCGGAGAGCAGGCGCAGCGGCAGGGGGTAGCTGCGGGGGCTGCGTTTGGCCAAGAGCCAGGTGAGGGCCAAGATGACGAGGTTGATGGTGGCAACACCGCAGAGTTGGAAGAAGCCGTCGCGGGCGTATTCGGCGTAGGTGTAGGTGACGGGGAGCTGGCCTTGAAGGCCAAGGAAGAGGTAGTTGCCCAGGGTGATGAAGAAGACGATGTAGAGCAGGGCGAAGAGCGAAAGCGGCAGGTAAATGGCGGCTTTTGGCAGGGCGTGTGCTTTGTGGAAGGTTTGGAGGAGGCCCTGTTCGCTGAGGTGGGCGGTGTGACGCTGGAAGGTGTTGCCGATAAGCGCGCCAAAGATGTAGGCGGTGATAGGGATGCCAAGGATGAGCTGGAGTGTGTATTTGGCGAGGTCGAGCCTCTCGAGGTAGCCCGAGAGGTCTTTGATGAAGAAGTAGAAGCCGTCGTCAGCGCTGCTGAGCAGGGAGATCACCAGGGCGAAGACGGGGATGCAGGCGATGAGCCCGAGGATGGCGAAGAGGAGGGGGACCCAGGGTTTCTTGGTACGTGTGACGTCAGTGCTGGTGGTGTTGGGGCCGCTATTCCTGCCACCGTTTCTCAGTAGCAGGAACGGGCGCGAGAAGAAGCGCAGGAAGTTCGCAAAGGGGACGATGATGAACTGGTTGAAGAGGTCGCCGATGATGACCGCCGTAATCCTTTGGGAAAGCTGGCTGCGGCAGCTGTAGGCAAGCCAGAGCAGGCAGGCAGCAATCTCAAAGAGTATGAGTAGGAAGTTGACCATGAAGCGTTCGCCGTTAAGGGCAAAGGGCAGCGCGCCCGCCACTGCCACTGCGAGCAACAGCAGACTCCTGCCGTTCTGCTTGATGCCCTTGACCTGCAGGAAGGCAAAGCTTATGGCTATGGTTGCCAGGAAGATCACCGTGGTGCCAAAGCCCGCGTACAGCGTGAGGATGAGATCCCAGTCCCAGAAGAGGAAGCCAATAACGAGCAGGGCGAGGGCGAGGATGAGGTCGGCGACGGTGGGCGCGGGCAGGGGTGGTTGGAGAGCGTCCTCCTCGTTATGGAATGGGGCTGAATTGGGCATGGCGGCGCCCTGACCAGGGGATGTTTCCATGATGGTCCTTTCAATCGCGGTGGTTGTGGCTGGCTTCAGTTGGTGTCGGTGAACTCCAGAATGTCTCCGGGCTGGCAATCGAGCTCGCGGCACAGGGCCTCCAGGGTGGAGAAGCGGATGGCCTTGGCTTTATCGTTTTTAAGGATGGAGAGGTTAGCCGGGGTGATGCCGATGCGCGCGGCCAGATCACCGGCGCTGATCTTGCGCTTTGCCATCATCACGTCTATGTGCAGTCTGATTCCCATGGTCGCGGCGCCCTAGATGGTGAGCTTGCTCTCTTCCTGCAGCTCGACGGCTGCAGCGAAGAGGTTCTTCATGGCTCGCAGGATGATGCCAAAGAAGGTCGCGATGATGGCCAGCGCGAAGAAGGTGATGGAGACGTAGCTGCTGATGGCCAGCACGGCGGCCGCAGCGAAGGAGGCCCAGGAGATGATGCGTAGCAGGCGGACGTTCTTTGCGGTGAAGACCTCGTTGCGTTTGACGGCAGCGAGCAGGCGGTCAAGTGAGATAAGCGCGACGTAGGCTGGCACGCAGAAGGCGTAGTAAGCGGGCATGATGAGCGGGATGTTCTGTGCGTCGATGAAGGCGCGGCCGTGGAAGAAACCGCCGGTGCAGAGGAAGGGGAGGAGGGCAGCGAGAACGACGCCAAGCGCCATGATGATACGGGTGCTGACCTGCGAGAGGATGACCGATCTGTCCCTGTTCCACAGCATGTGGGATCCTTTCCGGTGGCTAGAGTCTTGTCATACTGAGCGGAGACGGCTGCGCGGGTCACTTGCTAGCATGTGCCTGGCGCCTACTCCGCTGAGTATGACCAAAGACGTCCTTCTGAAGAAGAGGATAGCAGAATTCATTTTGATAATCAACAAAAATTTATTGATAAACGATAAGAAATTCTCGAGTGGGGAGAGGAGGAACAGGTTTGTGGCGCTTCTCTTTTTGCATAAGACTCTCGTCATTGCGAGTGATACTTGTCACCCCGGGCTTGACCCGGGGCCTACCCCAGCGGTTGCTGAATGGCAGCGGTTGTCGTCCAAAAGACTCTCGTCATTGCGAGGAGTAAACTCCGCGAGCGACGTGGCAATCCACGGCAGCGGTTTGGGATGAGTGACGTTAACACAGCGCACAGACTGCATCTATAATGGAAGAATGAAAATGTTGCAGTACATGTTGACCGCAGAGACGCTTGCCCAGATTGTTGAGCAGGCGATCCCGCAGATTGCCTGTGGGCTGCGCCCTGATGTGCTTGAGGCGCTGGAGCACGCATGTGGGCAGGCAGCTGATGAGCGGGAGCAGGTCATCCTGCAGCAGCTGGTCGACAACGCGTATATCGCCGCTGAGAAGCAGGTTCCACTCTGCCAGGACACCGGGTACGTCTGGGTGTTGCTGGAGGTGGGGGAGAAGTACGCAAACGGCCGCCCCATAACCGTGCCGGCCAACGTGTTCTCGCTGGTAGACAGGGCCGTTACGCGCGCGTATAGGCATGGCGCCCTGCGCATGAGCCTGACGCGCGACGCGCTTTCTGACCGTACCAACTCCTATAACAACACACCGGCCTTCTGCGAGCTGTACCTCAACCCCCAAAAGAAGGGCGCCACGCTGCACGTCATGCTCAAGGGCGGCGGCTCCGACAACGCCTCGCGCGTGGTCATGCTTGCGCCTGGCGAGGGTGTGGAAGGGGTCAAGCGCGTAGTGCTGGAGGCGGTGGCGGAGAAAGGCGCGAACGCCTGCCCGCCCCTGCTTGTGGGCATTGGCGTAGGCGGCACCTTTGACAAGGTGGGCAGTCTGGCTAAGCGCGCCTTGCTGCGCGAGGTCAGGCAGCAAAAGGTGTCAGAAAAGGTGTCAGGGGGACGGTACTGTTCTGACACCACATCTTTGGAGCAGGAGCTGCTCACCGAGATAAACGCCCTGGGTATAGGCGCAGGCGGCTTTGGCGGCAGCGCCACCGCCTTGGCCGTGCATGTGCTCACGGCGCCCTGCCACATCGCCGCGCTGCCGGTGGCAGTCAACCTGGGCTGCATCGCCCAACGCAGTATCTCCATCGACTTGGATGTGACAAAGGGGACGGATGTGACAAAGGGGACGGTCCCTTTTGTCACATCCGTCCCCTTTGTCACATCCGTCCCCTTTATGTCCGCTGAATCCCCCATCGACTTCATCTTCATGCCCTGCATCCGCTATGAGCGCCAAGAGGACGAAGGCTCACCCAACCACTTCAACTGCCCGGTTGTGGTCAGCTACCCCGAGGTCATCAAGCTCAACGTGGAGGAGCTGCAAAGCGGCGAGGTCGCCTTCCTCAACCCCTTCTTGCCCTATGACAACGTGCAGCGCTTCATCGAGCGCTCCCATGAGGAGCTCAAGAAGTACTTCGATACCCATCCCCAGGCAAAGGGCACAGCCCCCACCATGGCAGAGGTGACCGCGGCAACACAGAAGGCCTGGGCAGAGGACGAGGCCTTCAAAAGCGACATCCGCCGCGCCGGTGAGGACGCGCTACGCTGGATGGAGGAGACCAAGACGCACGGCATAGTCCTGGCCGGGCGCCCCTACCACATAGACCCGGAGATCAACCACGCCATCCCCGAACTGCTCGCCAGCTTTGGCCTGGCGGTGCTCACCGAGGACAGCATCGCGCACATCATCAAGCCCGAGCGCCCGCTGCGCGTGGTGGACCAGTGGATGTTCCACTCACGCCTCTACGCCGCGGCGAAGTACTGCACGCTGCGCGACGACCTCGACCTCATACAGCTCAACAGCTTTGGCTGCGGCCTTGATGCCATCACCACCGACCAGGTGCAGGAGATACTGGAGCCGGCCGGCAAGATCTACACCGTGCTCAAGATAGACGAGGTAAGCAACCTGGGCGCTGCCCGCATCCGCGTGCGTTCGCTGCTGGCCGCCCTCAAGGAGCAGGAAGAAGCCCGGCAACAGGACATAGAGGACACAGAGGGGACGGACGATGTGACAAAGGGGGCGGTCCCTTTTGTCACATCGTCCGTCCCCTCTGTCACATCCGTCCCCTCTGTCACATCCGTCCCCTTTATGTCCAAGCCGAACCTCACCACCACGGCCATCAACAAGCCGCCCTATACCAAGGAGATGAAGGAGCAGGGCTACACCATCCTCAGCCCACAGATGGCGCCCATCCATTTTGAGCTGCTCAGCAGGGTCTTTGAGCGGTACGGCTTCAACCTCAACATCCTGCCCAGCGTGGATCCCGAGGCTGTTGAAGCCGGCCTGCGCTACACCAACAACGACATCTGCTACCCCTCCATCCTGGTCACCGGCCAGATCATGGAGGCCATCACCTCGGGTCGCTACGACGTCAACCGCACCGCGGTCATCATCACCCAGACCGGCGGTGGTTGCCGTGCAACCAACTACATCGGTCTCATCCGCAAGGCCCTGCGCGAGGCAGGGTATCCGCAGGTGCCGGTCATCGCGCTGAGCTTCCACAACATAGGTGGCGAGAACAACCCCGGCTTCAAGATCAAGCCCATCATGCTGCTGCGCGCCATCTATTCCTTCTACTACGGTGACCTGCTCATGGCCTGCCTCTACCGAACACGGCCCTACGAGAAGGTCAAGGGCTCAGCGTACGCGCTCTTCCGTAAGTGGATGGATGTCTGCGACGGCCAGATACTGGGTAAGATCAGCTACGGCATCTACCGCCGCACCGCACGCCAGATCATCCGGGAGTTCGACACCCTGGAGCTGGTCGATGACCGCTCCAAGCCACGGGTTGGCATCGTGGGCGAGATCCTCGTCAAATTCCACCCCACCGCCAACAACGGCATTGTCGACGTGGTGGAGGCGGAAGGCTGCGAAGTGGTGGTGCCCGGACTGACGGAGTTCTTCCTCTTTGGCATCTCGAACGCCATCTGGCAGCGGCGCGAGCTGGTCAAGACCGCCAAGTCCGCCATGGGTTCCCGCATCACGTTGGCCCTGCTCAATCGCATGCGCCAGCCCATCATCAAGGCCATGCGCAGAAGCGAGCGCTTCGATCCGCCGGCAACCATCTATGAGCTGGCAGACTACGCGCGCGAGGTCTTAAGCCTCTGTAACTCCATGGGCGAGGGCTGGCTTCTGACCGCCGAGATGCTCGAACTCATCCACACCGGCACGCCAAACATAGTCTGCACGCAGCCCTTCGCCTGCCTGCCCAACCACGTGACCGGCAAAGGCGTCATCAAGGCGCTGCGTCAGCTCAACCCCAAGTCCAACATAGTAGCCGTGGACTACGACCCCGGCGCCAGCGAGGTCAACCAGCTCAACCGCATCAAGTTGATGATCTCCATCGCCAAGGACAACTTCGAAGCCTAGGCGCTGCAGTATCTGCGATAATAGCGTTTCCCGCATTTACCGGGTTTGCTGGGTTTGCTTGGTTTGCTGGGTTTCCTGCGTTTCCCGCATGTGAAGGAGTCAAGAATGAAGAGGTTCTCATTACTTACCCTCGTTGCAACACTGTTGCTGGCAGCCGTGCTGGCGGCCGTGCTGGCAGGATGCGGCGGAAACCAGGGCTCCTCAGGCAACGGTAGCGGCTCCGCAGGCACCAATGGCAGCACAGGGGCAGACTCTGCCAGCAAGAAGGCAAGCTACCAAAAGGCCTCCCCCCAAAAGGCGCAGCAGATGATGGCTGAATCCACGGACTTCATCATCCTTGACGTGCGCACAGAAAGCGAATACCTGGAGAAACATCTGATAGGCGCCACCCTGCTGCCCGTTGACGAGGTAGCAAGTCGCGCCCCAGGTGAACTCCCAGACAAGGACCAGCTCATCTTTGTCTACTGTCGCAGCGGAGGAAGGAGCGCAAGCGCAGCTCAGACGCTGGTGGGACTGGGGTACACCAACGTATATGACCTGGGCGGCATCAACAGTTGGCCCTATGAGACAACAAGTGGGTAAGCAGACGCCATCCCGGCGACGCCCAATGCTACAATAGCGGACAGGCAGGGCCCAGAGATAGAGGAACCATGGCAGCGCACATACTTATCGTAGAAGATGACGAGAATATCGCCCACATGATCGAGGCCACCCTTTCCATTGGCGGCTACACCAGTGCGGTTTGCAGCGATGGCACAAGCGCGGTTGTCGAGATACTGAGTGGCGCCTATGACCTGGTGCTGCTTGACGTCATGCTTCCCAAGCTCGATGGGTTCCAGGTCTTTGAGGGCAAAGGTGAGAACACCACGCCGGTCATCTTCCTCACGGCCATGGCCGATGTGCCCAGCAAGGTGAAAGGCCTGCGCATGGGGGCCGAGGACTATATCGTCAAGCCCTTTGAGGCGGTTGAGCTGCTCGCGCGTATCGAGGTGGTGCTCCGCAGGAGCCACCCGGAGGAGACCGTCTTCACCTACCAGAATATCGTTGTCGAGGTTGAGAAGCATGAGGTCACGCTTAACGGGGAGTCCATCATCCTCACGCCTAAGGAGTTCGACCTGCTGCTGTTCTTCATCAAGAACATCGACATCGCCTTGACGCGCGAGCGGCTGCTCTCGGCGGTCTGGGGCTACAGTTTCAGCGGAGAGACCCGCACGGTGGACACCCATGTCCAGCAGATCCGCAAGAAACTCGAGCTGCATGACTCACTGCTCACCATCCCCCGCCTGGGTTATCGTCTGGAGAGTCAGAAGGTCCTTTGAAGCTCTGGCAGAAGATATTCCTGCTCACGCTTGCCCTCGTTATCGTGGTGGTCAACACCACCTCGCTCGCCCTGCTCTCAGCCAACCATCGCCTTGCCATTGAGCGCGAGCAGCAGAGCGCCCTGTCACGTCACAGCTATCTCACCCATGACCTGCAAAACGAGATCGTCCTCACCCAGACGGTCGAGCGTATCTTCATGACGGATGAGGAGACGCTTTCAGCCGCCTCTGAGATCGTCGAGCGGCGGGACAGCGACGCCACGATAAGGGTGACGCTCTTCAGGGATGGCACCCTGGTCTACTCCGGGCGCGGCGAACCGCTGAGGGCGGAGATCGACCTGCTCCGCCAACCTGACTACACTTCGCTCATCATCGATGAGGGCGATAGCACCTACCTGCTCATCGTCTCGACAGCCATGCTCAACGACCGAACCTATCAGCTGGTCAGCGCAACCGATATCAGCTCCTCCTACGACCTCTTCAAGGCGGGCTTCGACCAGGTGAAGATCATCGGCATCGCCTCAGCCCTGGTGATCGCCGGTTTCCTCCAGATGCTGGTACGCAGCCTTCTGACCCCGCTACGCAACCTGAGCAATACTACGCGCAAGATCGCGCAGGGAGACCTTGACAACCGTGTGATGATCTCTGGCCATGACGAGGTCGCCGAGGTCGCCCGCGACTTCAACACCATGGCCGACTCCATTGAACACAATGTCACCGAGCTGGAGAACCTCGCCGAATCACGCAGGATCTTCATCGGCAACCTGGCCCACGAGATGAAGACGCCTTTGACCTCAATCCTCGGCTTTGCGGACATCCTGCGCGTTAAGCGTGAGGTCTCAGATGACGACCGCATCAACTACGCAAACGTCATAGTCAGCGAGACCAAGCGGCTCCAGGGGCTCTCAGGGAAGCTGATGGAGCTGCTTGCCCTGGGGAACCTCCACATAGTCACGGCAAAGACCGAGGTTCACAAGCTCTTCAGCGAACTGGTTGCCACGCTTACCCCCATCATGCACATCTATGAAATGGAGCTTATCGTCAGGCTCCCTGACAGGGCGGTCTTCATCAACGTGGACCAGGAGCTCATCAAGTCGCTGGTCTTCAACCTCATCGACAACAGCATCAAGGCTTCCAGCCCACCAGGCTCTATCCGGCTCACCGTGACTTCTGAGCAGGAGCGCGTGACCATCATGGTCACCGACGAGGGTGTTGGCATACCTGAGGACCAGATACCCCTGCTCACCGAGCCCTTCTACATGCTCGATAAGGCGCGGACCAGAAAGCACGGCGGCGCAGGCCTGGGGCTGGCGCTCTGCTCGGAGATCGCGCAGGTCCATGGGTCGCAACTGCAGATAAGCAGCAAGCCTGGCAAGGGCACCAGCGTCAGCATCACGTTGGATGAGGTGGCAAACCATGACTAACGAGACCAAGAAGGCGGGCCTGAAGGGCAAGTCATGGGGCAAACCGCCAGCGAGCGATAAACCAGGGAAGCGCGAGCGCCGTTTTGGCATACTGGGTAACCTGATAACCCTGTTGTTGACAGCCCTCATCATAGCCGGGGGCTTCATGTTGCCAACTATCCTGTACCCCTACCTCGATTTCTACCACAACGACCCCATTCAGCTGGTCGAGCCCTCTGAGCAACCGACCATCTTCCCAAACCCCATAGTCCTTTACCCCTGGAACATCTACAGCGAGCAGTCGCTGCAGCCCCTCACCTCCCAACAACGCGAGTTCCTTGAGGCCCAGGGCATCCCCAGATTCCTTTTGGCAACCATGTGCAACCACGGCTTTGAAATGGCCGTGGACCAGGGAAAGACCGAGTTCTACTACTATCTGCTCATCATCAACTCCTTCAACTACCTTGCGCCCACAGAAGACGATGACCCCGGCTGCTATGTCCTTGTCGACCTGGACATCGATGAGGACTCGATTCCCGATTTTGTCTGCGCCGTTGATCTGGACGGCACCATCATCGACCTGCGTTTCCTCTCCAGTGCCTGGGAGCTTGTCACCATCGAATCCCCCATCGGTCTGCCTGTCGCGATTTCCGATGATGAGGATCCATCCGGGCAGACCCCTGCCGGAGAAGAGCCAAAGGAGGAGGAGCCCCAAACCGGAACCGGCGTAGCGGAACTGGAGAACCCGCCCGGTGCTGAGGAAGAGCCCGAGGATCAGGACAACCCTGACAACACCCAGGAGGACCCCAATGGGAGCGCCACCGAACCCGATGAGGAGAATCCGATAATCGAGCACCTCCCTGTTGAGGATGACGAGAACATCTGGTCCTTCTCCTATGCGACCTCGCGCGAGGCACAGCTCATCGGCCAGCAGGCGCTCTTCCAGTCCTTCAGGCAACTCGAGTTCTATTATGAGACCCGCTACGGCTATCCCTATACCCAGCTGCTGCCGCTTCAGTCCTCAGAGGAGGAGGCGCTGCCCCCCATCACCTATACCCCGCTTTATCCCCAAGTCATCACAACGAGCGAATACCTCCTCTACAGCTACAACCTCCCCACTGGCGAACGCCTTATCCTGTACATCGAACCAATCAATCTCCGCTGCATCGGCTTCAACTTATTGCTGTCAGATTAGCCTTTTTCCTGCGGTTTCTGCTTTTTACAACTTTCTGACATCTGTCTGACTGCAAGCGGATAGCAAGACGGTAGCATGGTGTACGTGGGAAGGAAGTGCTGTTCAACTTCTTACAGAGAAGTCGAGTCGGAAGGCAGCGTGTCCCTGGGTTGGTTCTTCCTCCTTGTGATTCATCCCATTATCCTTTCTTTCCTGTCTTCCGTCTCGACTTCCTCATGTGTCCCGCGCCTCCGCTGGTCTAGATTCTCCCCTCTATTGACTCGGCGAAACAAGCGAAGCGGCTTCGTGCTCACCAATCCCACACGGTGGTAACGAAGCCGCTTCGGCTTTCATGCTACACTTGAGGACATGGACCTCGAAACCCTGATACAAGATGCCGGCTTTCCCTTTATCGGGCGCTTTGACGTCTCTCGCCTGGAGTTCAGGGAGGATGTCCGCGCCATGTGTGCGGTCGATACCTGCCACTCCTACGATAAGAACTGGTCCTGCCCGCCCGCCTGTGGAAGCGTTGCCCACTATCGCGAAGAGCTTGGATGTTTTACCACCGGCTACCTGTTTCAGACGGTTGTCCAGATGGAAGACGCCTTTGACTACGCTGCCATCGAGCGCGGTGGTAAGGAACACGCCCAGCGGCTTGTCGTGCTTCAGGACCGCCTCCAGTCAGCGGATTGCGACGTCTTGCTGTTGGGTGCTGGAGCCTGCATGCTTTGCGAGCGCTGTACCTACCCAGAAGCGCCCTGCTGTCATCCCGATAGGATGCTTGTCTCCATGGAGGCGACCGGTTTGCTGGTCAGCGAGGTCTGCGAGCTTGCGGGTGTCCCTTACTACCACGGCAAGGACACGCTTGCCTTCTGCAGCTGCGTGTTGGTATAAAGGACAGAAGGGGACGGTTCTAAGGACAGAAGGGGACGGTTCTATTTTGGCCTTGAAAAGGCCAAAATAGAACCGTCCCCTTCTGTCCTTAGAACCGTCCCCCTGTCCCACCCAAACAGTACCGTCCCCCTGTCCCAACCGTCCCCCTCTCTCCC
>WRHL01000008.1 GCA_009783245.1 Coriobacteriia bacterium | reverse complement strand
ACCCCTCCGTCATTGCGAGCAGAGCCGCCAAAGGCGGCGCAGCGTGGCAACCTAGCCGACACGTGTGCGGTTTTGTGGGTGATGGCTGAAGCCCGTCTCCCGTCATTGCGAGCCCTGACGGCCTGCACACAACTCCCGTCATTGCGAGCGCTGACGGCCTGCACACAACTCCCGTCATTGCGAGGAGGTAGACGGAATCGCAGGTGGATGCATCAACTGTATGATGGAGGCAGACTTCAGCCGCCCTGCCCAAAACCGCAGCTTGATGCCCTAGGTTGCCACGCTGCGCCGCCTCTAGCGGCTCCGCTCGCAATGACGGAAGTTTTACACAAGTTGTCACTGCGCTCGCAATGACGGGATGTTATGGGCAGGCGCACCCACGTGCGCCTGCTGAACCCAAGTGGGAGCGCACTCCCCTAGAGGACAGCCGTGGCTTTCAGGGCTGAGTCGACAACGTTGCCAAGCAGCACCATGGTGGTTACCGCGCCTATGCCGCCAGGCACCGGCGTTATGGCAGCCACCTTATCCAGGGCGGCTTCATAATCTACATCCCCCACAAGTGACCCGTCTTCAGCCACGTTGATCCCCACATCGATGATGGTCTGCCCCTCTGTCAGATAGGAGGCATCTACCATCTTCGCCTGACCTGCGCAGGCGATGACAATGTCGGCTGCCTTAACAAGGTCCTTGAGTTTGCGCGTATGCGAGTGGCAGACAGTCACTGTGACGTTTCGCCGCAGGAGCATCATGGCCAACGGTTTGCCAACAACCAGGCTGCGGCCTATGACAACCGCATGCCTGCCAGCGAGCTCGATACCGTAGTGGTCGAGCACCTCCAGGCAGGCAGAAGCCGTACAGGGCGGATATCCCCTGTCCTTATCGGTATAGACCCCCGCATGGGAGAGCATGCAGATACCATCGATATCCTTTTCCACAGCAAGGAGCTCAGCCGCAGCCTGGCTGTCCAGGTGCGCGGGCAAGGGGTTGAACAGGAGGATCCCGTGTATCTCTGGGTCAACGTTAAGCGCCTTTATCTCCTGCTGGAGTCCTTCTTGCGACACTTCCTCAGGAAGCACAAGGTTCCTGACCCTGACACCCAGCCCTTCGGCACGCCTGGATATGCCGCGCTCATAGGCGATATCATCACCACGCCCGCCCACGCGCAGGGTCGCCAGGGCAGGTGTCACACCTAAAGCGACAAGCGCCTCTATCTTTTCGGCAGTCCTTTTACCCAGGGCTCCGGCGACTTCTGTACCTCTAAGAATCTGAGTCATCGATCTCAAGCTCACTCATCCTTTCTTTTCCAACCTTGGCTGCTAACCAATGTCGCGTTGAGTGAAGCGCCAGGCTCCCGGGACGGCTAAGACTATCGCTATCAGTGTGAGGAGCACCAGCGGTAACAGCGTGAAATCCTGGATAGGCAGTTGGGGGATGTTCCCAAAAGGCGTTATCCGTTGCACCCACTCGGGCACATCCATGATCCTGCCAAAGTACATGGCAACAAAGGTGTAGGCGAAAACCGCCCAGACCAGGGCCGTCAGCTTTGGCAGGTAACCAACCAGAAGAATCGCCAAACCTGCTATGGCCCATATCGCCGGAAGGTAGCACAGGGCCGCACCGATCACGGCTCCCATGGCAAGCTCCCCACCAGACGCTGCGCTCAGACCCAAAGCCAGCAGTACCTGAAATGCCAGGCTCTCTATAAGCGCAACCAGCAGAAAGCCGCGGTAGAGACTGAGGCGTGGCACGGATTTTGCGAAGATCTGCTCCAGTCTTCCTCGTTTCTCCTCATTGTGGATCCTCAGGACGCTCAAGACCACGGGAACGCTGGTTACCATGGACATGATCGCGAATATCAACGCAACATAGTTGTCAAGGATAAGCCCTGTTCCGGCTGCCCCAACAACCTGCTGCATCAGTTCATTACCCTCAATAAAGCTGTCGACATCAGCGCAAACGCTGCCGTAGGAGGCGCCTAACACAAACAGCCCTATACCCCAGGCCAACGAGGTGCCACGGCTGAGGCGCCAGGCAAGGCCCAGCGGGCTGCGCAGGAAACGTGTCGCATGGGCACGCCCCCTTCTTGCGGGCACCACCCCGGCACCGTGGTCACGGACAGCGCAGATGGCAAGCGCTGCAGCTGCCAGCACTAGTCCTTCGATCAGTAGGATGACCAGCGGTAGGACGGCGTCGCTGTAGAAGGCCTCGACCTTGAGCGCCAGCCCCAGCGGCGAGATGAGAGACAGGGCGTTGTCGCTGACATCGCCCAGGGCACGCATGATATAGAACAGGCCGAGCAGGACAAAACCTGCCCCGCTGACGCTGCGCGAGGTTGAGAAGACCTGAGCACACAGCATAGTGAGTCCCGCAAACACAAAGCCGCCTGCCCCAATGGCAAGGCCAAATGCAAGGGCGCCCGATGTTGTGACTCCTCCTATATCCAATAGGATGAGGCCCGCTGCTGACAGTAGCGCGATAATCAGATTGACGAGAAAAGCAAGGACTATGATTGCAAGGCTTCCTGTCAGGCGCCCTACAGGTAGTGCGCGAAACAACTCCAACCTACCCAGCTCCTCGTCAACACGGGTGTGGCGGTTGATCAGGAAGATGTTCATAATCACCACTGCCACGAGATACCAGATCAGGCATTCCTGCGCCATGATACTTGCCTGACTCAGCTGTTCCATGCCATAGACGTTGCCCATCATCGCGACCATCGCGGGACTGCTCATGGTGGTTGCCAGTTGAAGCCTGGTTGCCTCGTCAGGTGTCAGGGATGGATAAAGCGAGGTGAACAGCATCACCAGGCCTACAACACTGACAATCCATATGACCGAGACTATCCGCTCTCTGCGAATGAGGAATCCAAGGTAGGTCCCCATCCGCGCGAAACTAGTGCTCATGGAAGGTTCATCTCCCCTCGTACTCGGCGATGAAGAACTCCTCAAGCGTGCGGCCCTTGGCTTTGACGGCGATGTCGGCCATGGAGCCGTTCTCCACTATCCTGCCCTCGCGGATGATACTGACACTGTCCGCGAGCTTCTCGACCTCGCTCATGATATGTGATGAGAGGAAGACCGTCCGCCCCTCCTGCATGATCTCGGTGATGCTGTCCTGGAAGGCCTTCTCCATAAGCGGGTCAAGGCCACTGGTGGGCTCATCGAGCACAAAGAGCTCGGCATCTGAGGCCAGCGCCGCAACCAGCGCAACCTTTTGGCGGTTGCCCTTGCTGTAGGTACGGCACTTCTTAGAGGGGTCGAGCTCGAACAGCCCCAGATACTTTTCCCGTTTGGCGCTATTGTGTTTGCCACCGTTCAGGGAGAGCAGCAGGTCGATGACCTCACCGCCGGTGAAGTTACTCCAGAGGTTCACGTCGCCCGGGACAAAGGCCAACCGCCTGTGCAGCTCAACCGCGTTCTTCCAGGCGTCCTGGCCAAACATACGCACGGATCCCTCCGTGCAACGCAGGATGCCAAGCAGACAGCGGATGGTGGTGGTCTTTCCCGCCCCGTTAGGCCCAAGGAAGGCATGGACCTCTCCCTGCTCGACGCACAGGTCCACGCCGTCCAGCGCGGTGAGCTTACCGAACCTCTTTACCAATCCACTGATCTCGATGACGCTCATCGGTTGTCCTCCTTATTCAGCTTGCTGCTGGCTCAAAAAGCTCCCTTGCCCTTCTCAGCTCATCGGTTATCAGTATACCCTGTGTACAGACTGCCTCGCAGTTTCCGCAAGCTATGCAGGCGGAAGCCGGGTTCATGTTGTTCCCCCTGGTATGCCACCCATAGGTGAACTGCGCACCCCGCTCTTCTCCATAGACCGACCTGAGGTTCATCGCCTCGAAGATGCCGGGAATAGCAACCTTCTGCTCGCAGACAGGCATGCAATAATCACAGCGTGTGCAAGGTATGGCATCAAGCTCTGCAAGCTCCTTCTTGGCGCTTTCAATGGCTGCCAGCTCTCTTTGGTCAAGCGGCTTGGGATCGAGCATGGTCGCTATGTTGTCCTTCATCTGTGCGAGGTCAGACATGCCGGACAAAACTGTGATAATACCCTCTAGTGAGGCCACGTAGCGTAAGGCCCAGGATGCTAGAGAGGCCTTGGGGTCAAGCGTTTTAAAGGCTTCGACTGCGGCAGGGGGCAGCTTCATGAGGTTTCCACCCCGGACCGGTTCCATGACTACAACCGGCTTACCATAGCTGCGCGCTATCTCATAGCATTTCGCAGCCTCCATGGCAGGGTCGTCCCAGTCGACATAGTTGATCTGCAATTGCACGAACTCTATCTCTGGATGGTCGAACAGCAGTTTATCGAGCACTGCGGGTTTATCGTGGAACGAGAAGCCCAAGTGACGTATGAGCCCCTCCTCCCTACGCTCAGCAAGGAAGTCCCAAATCCGGTATTCATCAAAGAAGGGCATACGGGGGCCGCTCACATTGTGCAGCAGATAGAAGTCGAAATAATCCAACCCAGTGCGCTCAAGCGAGGTCCAGAACAGGCGCTCTGCCTCGACTTTTGTCTTCACGGTCCAGGCAGGGAGCTTTGTCGCCAGTTGATAGCTGCTGCGAGGGTGCCTCTTTACCAGGGCCTCCCCGATTGCAGCCTCAGAGTCTGAATAACCATAAGCTGTGTCGAAGTAGGTGAAACCTGCATCAAGGAAAAGGTCGACCATCTGCTCCAGCTGTTTGATGTCGATCGCCTTGTCAATACGCGGTAACCTCATCAGGCCAAAACCGAGCTTTGCGATGTCCTCGCCAAGGTACTCAGCCATTCTCATCCCCTCTTCCGTTTATCTCGCTTTGGGCTGTTGTATGAGACTGCGACGCCAATAGCTTTGATATCCAAAGCAGAGAAGGAATGGATATCAGCCTCATTATAGATATTTCAAGTACAATTACTGTTGGAAACCGCAGGCATCAGATTGGGAAAGGCCTTATGTCGAATCATTTCAGGGAAGCCCTCGAAACAGGAGAGTTCCTGGTCACGCTTGAGTTCATCCCCGGGCGTGGAGCCCATGAGGATATCCAACTCAGGGAGCTGGCTGAGGCGGAGCGCATCTACCAGACCGGGCTCGTGCACGCCATATCGATTACCGACAACCCCGGCGGCAACCCAGCTTTGCTAGCAGACACCATAGCAGAGGAGCTCCATGCAAAAGGCATGACCACCTTAGTCCACTTCACCTGTAAGGACCGCAACCGCAACCAGTTTGTCAGCCAGCTCTATTCCATGGAGCGCCGGGGTATGGAGAACCTGCTCACGATGACCGGTGATTCCACGTACTCCGGATGGAACGGGCGGGCACGCCCTGTTTTCGATCTCGACTCTGTGCAGGTGCTCCAGCTGATAACGGATATGAACAAGGGCCTGGAGGTTGTTGGAGCAAAGGATATGAAGCGGGAGCAGACAACGCATTTCTTTGCGGGAACCGTGGTGACCCCCTTCAAATGGACTGAGGCTGAGACCCTGATGCAGTACCTCAAGCTGGAGAAGAAGATCCTGTCAGGTGCGCAGTTCATCATCACACAGGTGGGGTTTGACGCGCGCAAGATGGAGGAGCTGTTGCTTTACCTGCGACAACGGGGCTATACCACGCCAGTCTTAGCGAATATCTACCTTACCTCCGTTGGTATCGCCCGCTACATGAAAGCGGGCAATGTGCCCGGCGCCTATATCAGCGACAGCCTTATGTCCGTACTCCAAGAGGAGGCGCAGTCTGAGGACAAGGGGCGGGAAGCGCGCTACCTGAGGGCTGCCAAGATGATAGCCGTCGCCCGCGGCCTGGGTTATCAGGGCGTTCACATAGGAGGCATTGGGCTTACGGCCGAGGTCTTCACCCACATACTGCAAACAGCTGACGAGCTCCAGGATGACTGGAGGTTATGGGCCCGCGAGCTCCAGTACGGCCAACCGGAGGGTTTCTACCTCTATGAGGCTGCAGCCAATGCTGATGGGCAACCCACCGGCTTGAACAGCGCCGCGCCCGCCACGCTTGACTCCAGGAAAAAGGGTGGGAAGATCTTCAGGAATTACGGCATCTCCCGCTTCTTCCATTATTGGGTGCTCACCAAAAACAAGCGAGGCTTCCCTATCCTTAAGAAGCTCATGGGATGGCGGGAGCGCAAGAAGGGCCTGCATCGCAGGCACGGGCTTGAACATACGGGCAAGGCTCTTCTCTACGGCTGCCTGAACTGCGGCGACTGTGGCCTGGAGGCAGCGGTCTACAGCTGCCCCATGTCGCAATGCCCCAAGTGCCAACGCAACGGGCCCTGTGGTGGAAGCGCCAACGGCTGGTGCGAGGTCTACCCTGAAGAGCGTTACTGCATCTACTTCAAGGCTTACCATCGCCTTAAGAGGCACCAGGAACTGCAGAAACTCGATACCTTTATCACGCCGCCCAACAACTGGGACCTCTTTGAGACTTCTGGCTGGGCGAACTATACCCATGACCGAGACAACGCCGCACACCGCCTCTACCTGCCACCTCATGCCATGCGGGCGGAGGCTGCCCGGCATATACAAGAACAGTGAACCAACAAAGAGAACAAGAATGGAAAACCCATGAAGAGCGACATTGAGATAGCCCAGTCAGTGACACCCATGCCAATAGAGGCGATAGCCCAAAAGTTAGGCCTTGACCTTGATTACCTGGAGCCCTTTGGCAAGTCCAAGGCCAAGGTCAACATGCGGGCCTTAGATGACGATAAGAAGCGGAATGGTAAGCTCATCCTAGTTTCTGCGCTGACGCCGACACCTGCGGGTGAAGGGAAGACCACCACAACAGTCGGCCTGGCAGACGCCTTGTCACGTTTGGGGAAGAATGCCGTTGTGGCATTGCGCGAACCCTCACTGGGCCCCGTCTTTGGTGTGAAGGGCGGCGCTGCCGGCGGCGGTTATGCCCAGGTCATTCCCATGGAGGACATCAACCTCCACTTCACTGGGGACTTCCATGCTGTAGCGGCAGCAAACAACCTGCTGGCTGCAATGCTCGATAATCATATCTACCAAAGCAACCAACTGGACGTCGATACCAAGAACGTCACCTGGAAACGCTGTATGGATATGAACGACCGTCAACTCCGCTTCATTGTTGACGGCCTTGGCGGCAAGGCGAATGGCGTCTCCCGTGAGGACGGTTTTGACATCACCGTGGCATCCGAGGTCATGGCCGTGCTCTGCCTTGCAGATTCAGTCTCAGATCTGAAACAGCGGATCGCCAGGATCATCGTTGCCTATAACCGGAAAGGCGAGCCGGTAACCGCCGGCCAGCTGAAGGCCGCAGGGGCGATGACGGCCCTTTTGACCGATGCCATCAAACCAAACCTGGTGCAGACGCTTGAGGGCACACCGGCCTTCATCCACGGCGGCCCCTTTGCCAACATCGCCCACGGCTGCAACACCCTGGCTGCAACCCGCATGGCCCTTAAGCACGGCGACTATGTGGTCACCGAGGCAGGCTTTGGTGCGGATCTGGGAGCGGAGAAGTTCTTGGATATCAAGTGCCGTCGTGCCGGATTCAGGCCGGATGCCGTTGTGGTGGTCGCTACGGTCCGCGCCCTCAAGCACCATGGTGGCGCGGCAAAGGACAACCTTCTGCAGGAGGACTTGGAGGCTCTGAAGAAAGGCCTTCCAAACCTGCTCCAGCATATAGAGAACCTCACACAGGTGTTCAGGCTTCCCTGCGTGGTTGCCATCAACAGGTTCCCCTCGGATACCCTGGCTGAGATCGACCTCATTGAGGAAGAGCTCTCAGGACTGGGCGTCAGAGTGGCCTTGTCAGAGGTCTGGGCGAAGGGCGGTGAGGGTGGCGCCGCTTTGGCACAGGAGGTGATACGCCTTGCTGAGGGCCCCAATGACTTCCAGTTCAGCTATGCGGACGACCTGCCCATTGTAGAGAAGCTGGAGACAATAGCTACCAGGATCTACCGGGCTGATTGCGTAGAGATGGATCACAAGGCGGTTGACCAGGCCGCCCGGCTCACAGAGCTTGGTTTCTCAAAGCTTCCCATCTGCATGGCTAAGACCCAGTTCTCCTTCTCGGATAACCCGGCCCTGCTTGGCGCTCCCCGGGACTTCAATATCACGGTCCGCAACCTCAGCGTTTCCGCAGGTGCGGGCTTCATCATCGCGTTCACCGGCGACATCATAACCCTGCCGGGCCTGCCAAGGGTCCCCTCTGCCGAGAACATTGACGTAGACAATGACGGAAGGATAACCGGCCTGTTCTGATGACCGTGCTGCGCGGCACACTGAAGCAGTCTGCACAACAGTAGTCGAACCGGTATGTCAGCGGTCTTCTCGGAAGTAGTTGAGGCCGCAGCTGGCAGGCATTGCATGCTCCTTGCTCTGCCGTATGCTGGTGATGACCAGCACCAGGATGGTTATGACATAGGGAACCATCTCATAGATCTGCGCGGGCAAGCCCGGAATGGATATGTACATACGCATGACCATCAGGCCGCCAAAGATGACGGCAAGCACCATGCCGCGCAAGGGACGCCAGGTCGCAAAGATGACAAGCGCCACTGCGAGCCACCCATAGCCACTCACGCAACCATGTACCCAGACACCCGAGGTGGTCACCATGCACATGTACATACCACCTATGCCGCAGATGCCGCCGCCTATGACGGTCGCAAAGTAGCGGTACCTGGACACATTGATGCCTGCCGCGTCTGCCGCAGCGGGATCCTCGCCTACTGCCCTGAGGTTGAGACCGACTCGCGACTTGAAAAAGAACCAGGCCATGGCTATCGCAAGCGCAATGGCAAAGTAGACCATCCAGTTATACGAGAAGAACAACTTGCCCACTACAGGCAGGTCAGAGAGATAGGGTATGTTGATGGGGGCGAATGCTGACTTTGTGGCCTTGCTGACGGCTATATACCCACCAGCCTTCAAACCGAAGTACTCCCCAAAGAAATTCCCAAAGCCGGTGCCGAAGATGGTCAGGATCAGGCCGGTGACATTCTGGTTCGCCCTGAGCGTGATAGTCAAAAAGCCATAGATGAGCGCCCCGAAGGCGCCGGCAAGAAAGCTGACCAGCAGCGCGATGAGAGCCGAGAGCGCCCCTGAGGGGGCAAGGCCAGCGCCAATGACCGCCTGCTCGTAGAAGAAGGAGCCTATGAGCCCGGTGATGGCGCCCATGAACATCATACCCTCAACACCCAGGTTCAGGTTACCTGAGCGCTCGGTCAGGATCTCGCCCAACGCCCCAAGGAGCAAGGGTGTGCCTGCCAGTACAGCTGCCACCAATAGGGCGACGGTCGTGTCAAGCATCAGGCACCTCCTTCCCCCTTTTCACCAACCGGTACCTGACAAAGAACTCGCATCCCAGCATGAAGAAGAGGATGATACCGATCAACAGAGAGGAGGCAGAGGCCGGGATCTTGTATATCGTCTGAATGGTGTTCGACCCCCGCCCGAGCATGGCGATGAAGAGGGCGACAACCAGCATGCCAAAGGGGTTCATCTTGGCAAGCCAGGCAACGGTGATAGCGGTAAAGCCTACGCCTCCGGCCGTACCCTCGGTGATGGTGTAGTCAGCGCCTGCGAACTGCATCATGCCTACCAGGCCACAGAGCGCACCTGATATGAACATGGTGCGGATAATGACCTTCTTCACACTGATGCCCGCATAGCGCGCCGTGTTCTCACTCTCCCCCACCACAGAGATCTCGTAGCCCTGCTTGGTCTTATTGAAGTAGAACCAGGCGATGACCACAATCACCAGAGCCAGGATCCAGCCCCAATGCACTCCCAGGACCTGGGTCATCCTCCCGCCGGAAACAAGCATGGGCATCTTTGGGAACGTGCTTCCCGGCGCCTTCCATGGCCCGTTCATCAGGTATTTCACAAAGGCAAGCGCTATGTAATTCAGCATAAGGGTCACAAGCGTCTCGTTTGTCCGCCACTTGGCCTTGAAGAGCGCCGGTATCAGGCCATAGAGCCCACCGGCCGCCATTCCAGCCAGCATCATCAGGATGATCAAGATAGGACGGGGGAATATCTGCGCAGTGTAGAGCCCAAAGAAGCCCGCAGCAACGGCGCCGACCAGGATCTGCCCCTCTCCTCCTATGTTCCAGAACTTCATCTTGAAGGCGGCAGCGAGGCCAATCGCAGTCACAAGCAGAGGTACCGTGAGCTTGATGGTCTCCCTGATGACAGTAGAAGACCCCCAGGCTCCGATAACCATGTCCCGGTACACCAGGATGGGGTTGTGTCCTAAGACAAGGATCAACAGTCCACCGCAAACCAAAGCCAGGATGAATGCGATCCCACGATAAGCCCAAGCCCTCAGTGGGCTGAGGTCGTCACGTTTTACCATGCGCAACAAAGGCTCGCGCTTTGCCCCTGCTTTCGTACTCATGATGCGACCGCCTCACTCCCAGCAAGCTGGATCATCATGAGACCTACTTCCTCCTTGGTCGCCTTCTGGGGGTCCACGGTACCGCTTACCCTTCCACCACAAAGCACCATAAGCCTATCCGATATCTCCATCAGGACGTCCAGGTCCTCGCCTACAAAGATGACGGCTGCGCCTTTACGCTTCTGCTCGTTTAGCAGGTCGTAGATCTTATAGGAGGAGTTGATATCAAGCCCTCTGACAGGATAGGCGACAATCAGTACGCCGGGGCTGCGTGCGATCTCGCGGCCGAGCAGCACCTTCTGGACATTGCCTCCTGAAAGCCTCCCCACAATCGCCTCGGGCCCTGAAGCCACTATCTCTAAGTCTTCTATCAAATGCCCAGCAAGAGTCTGGGGCTTCTTCCTGTCGACAAATACGCTGTGGTTGTCCCGGTAGCTACGCAGCATCACGTTATCCGTGATATCCATGCTCGCCACAAGGCCCATCCCCAGCCTGTCTTCCGGGACAAAGGCCATCGAGACGCCTTTCCTCGTCAGCTCTTTTGGCCTGCGCCCCAAGAGCTGCTCCCGTACTATCGCCCCGTCTTTTGTCCCACGATAAACAACAGAGCCACGTGTCGCAGGATAAAGCCCAACGATGGCCTCGCACAGCTCCTTCTGACCACTGCCTGCGATGCCGGCAATCCCCAGTATCTCGCCGCCATAGGCCGAGAAACCTACGTCATCCACTACCTTCACCCCATAGCTGCTCAGGCAGGTCAAGCCCTGCACCGTGAGCCGCTCCTCGCCACGCGGCAGCTTTGGCCTGTCGATCCTCAAGCTGACCGGCCTTCCCACCATCATCTCGGTGAGCTGGCTCTGATCGGTCTGAGCGGTTTCGACAACCCCGATGAACTCACCTTTCCTGAGGATCTCCACCCTGTCAGAGATTGCCAGTACCTCATGGAGTTTATGGGTGATGATGACTATGGATTTCCCATCTTCTTTCATATTCCTGAGCACGGCAAAGAGCTTGTCCGTCTCGTGAGGGGTCAATACCGCTGTGGGCTCGTCCAAGATGAGGATGTCGGCGCCGCGGTAGAGGACCTTCACTATCTCGACTGTCTGTTTTTCTGAGACCGACATGTCGTAGACCTTCTTTGCGGGGTCGATCTCAAAGCCATAGCGCGTTGCCAACTCACGGATATCTGCATTGAGCGAGCGCCTGGAGACAACCACCCCGCCCGGTTGGCCAAGCACTATATTCTCAGCAGCTGAGAGCACCGGTATGAGCTTGAAGTGTTGATGGATCATGCCGATACCAAGATCAAAGGCATCCTTGGGAGATTTTATCGTCACCTTCCTGCCATGGACATGGATATCGCCGTAGTCAGGGAAATAGATGCCGGAGAGCATATTCATCAGGGTTGTCTTGCCACTGCCATTCTCGCCTAGCAGCGCCAGAATCTCACCCTGCCTGAGCTGCAGCTGTACATCCTTGTTGGCAAGGACCTTCCCAAAGGACTTGGAGACATGTTCCATGCTGACGGCAAGATTACCTGGATCGTCCTCGGTCAGGTCTTGTTCCTGGGCTCGTCTATCTGTGTGGGCCGGGGATTCCATCTGCCCTCTCTTCCGCATAACACACCCTAAAAAAGGGCGGTACTACCAGGTATGGCAGCACCGCCCTCATCGGTCTTATCAAGACCTTGCTCCCGTTGCTGCTATTCTAGCACGGTACAACCCGGGATTATATAACACCATGAAGGCGCTGAAGCGTCCTCCTGCTCATGGAAGTATTCACCAGCAGCCACATCTATGGTGATGGGATTTCCTGAGAAGTCAGAGCCCTTGCCATTCAGGGGGCCGGCAAAGACATGCAAGCTGCCGTCCAATATGCCCTTGGTGGCCTCATCTATCGCCTCCTGTGTGCCAGGGGCCGCGATTGCAGTGTTCAGGGGAGAGAGGTAGACGGCGCCATCAGCGAGGCCCGCACACCAGTCAACCGGGATCTCTTTGCCCGCAAGCACGCTTTGCACGGCAAAGGTGACGTAGATGCCCCAGTCGATACGCGCAGAGATGAGGGAGGCGTTGGGGGCAGCTGAGATCATGTCGTTGTTATAGCCAACCTGCCAGACGCCGTTCTCCTCAGCGGTGGTGGCAGGGGCGGTAGAGTCAGAGTGCTGTGAGATAACGTCACAACCCTTGTCGATGAGGGCCTTTGCGACCTGAGCCTCAACTGTTGGGTCATTCCAGGAGTTGGTATACATGATCTCCATGGTCACCTTGGGGTTGACGCTTTTGGCGCCAAGGTAGAAGGCGGTATAGCCACTGATGACCTCGGCGAAGGGGAATGCGGCGACATAGCCCAGCTTGTTGGTCTCGGTCTTGAGGCCAGCAGCGATTCCGGCAAGGTAGCGGGCCTCATAGATGGAAGCGAAGTAGTTGTGGAAGTTGGGAAGGTCTGCGCCCGCAGCCTGATAGCCGGTGGCGTGGCAGAACTGAACGTCAGGATACTCCTGGGCGATCTCCAGTACGTAATCCTCGAAACCGAAGCTGGTGGCGAAGATGATGTTACATCCCGCGTCGAGGAGCTCGCGCAGCGCTGTGTCGCATGCCGCCCCCTCCGCCACGTTGAACTTGTTGATGATCTGGTCATCGCGCAGCCCCAAGGCCTTCTGCATCTCCTTGGTTCCCAGGTCATGGTTGTAGGTATAGCCCATGTCACTGGGGTCGGATACATGGACGAACCCTACCTTGATGTTGTCTTTGGTGATGTCGCCCTGCGCTGTGGTCGGCTTGCTGCAACCTGGCAGCAAAAGCGCCACAAGCACCACCGTCAACAGTATTGCAAGTACTCTTTTCTTCATTCCGTATCTCCTAACGCTGTTTGGGTATCTTCCTCCTGAAGACACATAATATGGTCGCAGCAACCTTATATCGCTACTACCTATGGGGGTTATTATATTTCATACTTGGCTGATTCCAGAGAGAAAGCCTGCAGCAGTTCTTGGAAATGAGGTGTTTTGCCGTGAATGACCCTCTATGCTCCAAGCAGTTTTCCAAGGAACCCAGGGTGAAGCAAAGTCTACGTGGTACTATAGGCGCGGCAGTTTTTACGAAAGGAAAACGATGACTGACTTGATGATCCTCCTCTTCTTCATCTTCGCTCTCGCATCCCTTGCAGTCGCAATCATCGCTGTGCTCATCGCGAACGACGCGAAGAAGACAGCCAAGAGGATGCGACGCGATGTCAGGCGTTACCTGATCAGTGGCGAGCTTGCCCCAGAGACTCCAGAAGAAACAGTGACAACAGACAAAGAGGCTGCTGTAGAGGCGCCGACGCCCTCTAAGCAGATGGCGCTGGACCTCTCCGATGCTGCGCTCAGCACCACAGCAATGGCAGCGTCAGAGGATACGCCGGAGGTCTTATCTACCAGCGCTCCTGAGGCTGATCATCCTACTCCCGTGGTTGGGGCAGGGCCATCGGGACAGTTCATCGAAGAGGCGGACGTTGACTACGTCCAGAAAGTGATTGTCAACCCTGGTCAGGAGACCAGCAGCGCTGATACATTGAAGAGCCTGGTGGGGATGTCTGATTTCTTTACTGCACCACAGGTCGCCCCTGTCTCTAAGGAGTGAGGGGTCTCTCCTGGGGGCGGAGCAGGGGCGATTGCAAATATGGAAGCACGCTATAACAAGATACTGATGCTGGCTGTGCGAGCCGGCGAGATTATGCTGAAAAGTGGAGCTGAGGTCTATCGAGCCGAGGATACGGTCGAGCGTCTCTGCCGTGCCTGTGATATACCCTACGTGCAGAGCTTCTTCACCACAACCGGTATCTTCGCCTCATTGGGCGACGACGAGCGGAGCATGGAGATCCAGACCGTTGTCAGGCGTGTCAAGAGTCTGACAACCGACCTGGAGAAGGTCTCGCTGGTGAACTCCTTTGTGCGTCGCTTCATCGCTGCCCCAACACATTCTGAGGAAGACATTGACAAGGGCCTGGAAGAGCTTGAACGCATAGACGCGATTGGTGGCTTCAGCTTGCCGATCCGCCTGCTTGCGATGTTCGTTATTGCCGTCGCCTTCACCATGTTGAACGGAGGAAGCCTCACCGACGGCCTCTGTACCATCGCCATCGCCACCATCACCTACCTCTTCTCCCTCAGTGTCGAGCGTTTACGCATCAACGGCTTTATCGTGGTCTTCGCCAGCTGCTTTTTAGCCGCAGCTTTATCCCTGCTGATCTTCAACCTGGGATTCTGCTCATCACTTGGCGCCATGATCGTTGGGAGTATCGTGGTCTTCCTGCCCGGTGTGGCTATCACCAATGCCGCACGTGATCTCCTCTCAGGCGACATGCTTGCTGGTGTTGCCCGCAGCGCGGAGTCGATGCTGCTCGCAATCGCCATCGCGGGAGGGGTTGGCATGTGCCTCAGGTTCGCACCGCTTCCCGTCCATGCAGACTTCCCCTCGCAGTTCATCCTGCCACTCGGCTTCCTGTTTGCCTTCTTAGGAACCATGGGGGTGGCGGTCATTGTCAACATCCCGCGCCGCTACCTGGTCCTCGCGGGACTCATCGCCGCCTGTGGTTGGCTGATCTATGAGCTGGTTGTGCAGCACGGCAGCTCCAGTGTCTATGGTTGTTTTCTGGGAACCTGCAGCATCGCGCTGCTCGCTGAGATCGTGACACGCATTACCAAGGATGCTGCCACACTTTTCATCATCCCAGCGATTTTCCCCCTTGTGCCTGGCAAGGTCATGTACAACGCAATGCTGCAATTCATCGACAGCAATCCAAGCGCTGCGATCTCAGCCCTTTCTGAGGCCCTGTTGATAGCGGGTGGGATTGCCGTAGCTCTTCTCGTGATGATCTCACTGACACGGATCGCCTCAACGGTTTATCATAGATTTCGTAGTCAGGCGAAAAGATAACACTACATATTGAGGTATCTCAATACAATTCGGTACAAGATAAGTATAGAATTCCCAGTAGGGTTTTTGACAGGGTTGTCCGCGTTCTGAACAGTTGCGACAACCGCACTGGACGACTGAAAGGGGATTTTGGTGGACAAGTTCTTTAAGATCTCACAGAGAGGAAGCTCGGTTTCGACCGAGGTGATCGGCGGCCTGACAACCTTCCTTGCCATGGCCTACATCATCGCGGTGAATCCCGGCATCCTGATGGTGGCAGGCGTGCCCTTTGAGGGGGCGCTGACGGCCACCTGCTTTGGAGCCGCTCTCATGACCATCATCATGGGGCTTTGGGCGAACCGGCCAATCGCGCTTGCCTCAGGTATGGGAATCAATGCCGTGGTGGCCTTCAGCATAAGCCTGGGTGTTGGCGTAGACTGGCGTGTCGCCATGGCTGTTATCCTTGTTGAGGGAATCATCATCCTGATCCTGGTCATCTGTGGTTTGCGCGAGGCTGTCATGCGAGCCATCCCGGTGTCACTGCGGCGAGCCATCGGTATAGGTATCGGCCTCTTCATCGCCTTTATCGGCCTCCAGAATGGAGGGGTGGTAGTGTCCAGTGCCGCTACCGCTGTCGAACTGGGAGACCTCACCACTCCCTTCGCCATAGTCTCGGTCATCTCTATCCTGACAGCAGTCATCCTCACCGCCCTCAAGGTGAGGGGCGGATTGCTTATCTCCATTGTCTTCGCAACTATCGTAGGGATCCCCTTTGGTGTGACGCCCATTCCAGAGGCCATCTTCTCTTTACCCGACTTCTCAACCTTTGGGGCGCCCTTCCAGATGACGGAAGAGGGCATACTTCCCATTGTCAAGGTATTCATGACACCGGTGCTTCTGATGTTCGCTTTCAGCTTGTTGATGAGTGACTTCTTTGACACCGTGGGAACGGTAGTCGCTGTGGGTACCCAGGCTGGTTTTGTTGACGAGAAGGGCGATGTCAAGAATGCAAAGGAGATCCTGATCGTCGACTCCGCTGCGGCTGCAGTGGGTGGATTGGTTGGAGCAAGCTCGGTTACCTCCTATGTCGAATCGATGTCAGGTGTTGCGGCAGGCGCTCGGACCGGCCTTTCCAATATGGTCATCGGCCTTGGTTTCATCGTCTTCGCCTTCTTCGCACCGGTTATCGGTGTGGTAAGCGGCGCCGCCACCTGCGGTGCTTTGGTGGTTGTCGGCTTCTTGATGATGTCAGACATCGGCGAGATCGAATGGAACGACATCTCGGTCGCGTTCCCCGCCTTCATCACCATAATCGGCATGCCGTTGACCTACTCGATGTCCCATGGTATCGGGTTCGGCTTCATCTCCTTCTGCGTCATCAAAACCTTCCAGGGCAAGTTCCGCGAGGTCAAACCGCTTATGTGGGTTGCCGCGCTCGCCTTCCTTGCCACCTTCATATTCACCTAGGGAAGCAATGATTGCTGCGCCTGCGTGGAACCCACCACCCAGGCGCAGCTGCCCAGCGAACTCTGCTGTAATACGAACAAAGAACCCCGACAGCGCCTCACTGGCCTGCCGGGGTTTTGTCTGTACAGTATCGTTACTTGCTCTTAGCCGAGGGAAGCCAGGGCCTTCTCTATCGCCTCTAGCTTCTCCGGGGTAACGCCCGCCTGCTTTATCCCGGAAAGCTTTCTGAAGGTCGTTCCCGCTACCAGCTTCATCTTGGGGTCAGTGGCAAACCCGGGGACTATCTCGTTTATCAATGCAACTGCCTCAGGGTTCTCTCTGATTTCCTTTATCTTAGTATCCAGCGTAAGTGACATAGGTATCTCCTCCTTATTCACACGTGATTGCATAACGTATCAGGCATGCCGATACACACGGCATGACACTGGTGATAGTATTGTCGGTAGCAGGTAATGCGGACTGCTACCGCATAGTGTACAGCAAATTCTTCTTCAAGCAAGCAAACTCATCAAGCGCGGGTTATCAAGTAGAAGCTTTGGACACAGCTGCGTTTCGGATGGAGACTCTTTTGGGCTATCTGACAAACAAGACCATTCCGCCTCCTCCTCCCCCACGTTTAGTGCCAGTAGGCAAGCTCCACAGCAGGCTCCAGACAGGGCTTTCCAAGCGGCTTACCCTGCTGACCGCTGTTGCGGGATCAGGCAAGACGACCTGTCTGAGCAGCTTCTTCCAGACAGTCAGTAGGACGGATAAACGGGCTGTATGGTTGACCCTGGATACAAGCGATAATGAGCGCTCCCGTTTCTGGGTATCGTTTTTGGATGCCCTGGCTTCTCTCGACCCAGGACTATCCACAACTGTGAGCGCTATGAGCGAGTCCAGCTGGACGGGATTCGCTGATATGGATTGGCTTTCCCAACCCTTAGGCCAGATCGCCGCGCTCCCTTTTGAGATATTCTTCGTCCTCGACGATTACCAGAAGATCAGCTCAGAGCAGATCAGCACAGACCTCATATACTGGATCGAGCACATGCCGGATACTATCCACCTTGCCATCGCGAGCAGAGTGCCACCGGCCTTCTCGCTCTCCAGGTTGAGAGGACAGGATCAACTCGTCGAGATACAATCAAGGGACCTCTTCCTTGATCTGGCTGGAACTGCCAGATTCCTGCGACAGACAAAGGGCCTCGAGGTATCACAGGAAGAAGTGCACGCGCTCTTCGAGCTTACTGGCGGTTGGATCGCAGGTCTCCAGCTGGCGATAGGCTCACTCCAGGGCAAAGATGGTGAATCCCGGATATCGCTTGACTCATCGCGGGTTAACCGTCATATCCGCACCTATATGGTAGATGAGGTGCTCAACCAGCAGGAAGACTCCTTGAAGCTGTTCCTGTTGCGGACATCGATCCTCAAGCGCCTTTCTGTGTCACTTTGCGCCGAGGTGGCAGGCGCAGAGAAAAACGGGCACTCCCTGGAATCCCTTATCCAAGCCGGTCTCTTTGTAGCCCCACTTGATGATACCGGTGAGTGGTATAGCTATCACCCTCTTTTCGCTGAGGCCTTGCGACAACACCTGTCAGTTGTGTTACCAGAAGAGATATCACAGCTCTATATCCGCGCAAGTGCCTGGTCGGAGCGGATGAGGTATCTTGACGATGCCCTGGATTATGCGATGTCCGCAAAAGATGATGACCGGGTGATCAGACTCTTCGAACGCACCATGCTCGCAGCCTTCAATCAGCTTGATGGAGAGACTTTCATCCTTGATGAGTGGCGGGTGAGAGGCTGGTTGAAGGCGCTGCCCGCGGAGCGTTATGGAGAGGATCTGCCCTTCCTCCTCCTGAATGCATGGAGCAATTTTGTAGCAAGCCGGCCTCAGGAGAGCATGGGTTACCTGCAGCGCACAAGGCAAAGCCTGAGTACCTGGTCTATCAACGAGAAGGACGCACCCCAACTGATCTCAGGAGTTGAAGAGATACTTGCGACCATCGAAGCCGGAAACGCGAGCATGGATGGGGACTATGATCGCGCTGTTGAGCTTTCCCGCAACGCACTATCCCAACTCCGCGCGGGAAGTATCTGGTTTCGGGTAACACTCTTGTGCCTTCTGGGTGAGGCGCTGGCGGGAATCGGCGATATCGACGAGTCGATGCGTTCGTACGCGCAGGCAAAGGCAGCGAGCGCTGCCTTTGGGGGAGAGCAGCTGGAGCAATACTGTTCCTACCAGATCGGCAAGCTGTATCTCCAGCGGGGACAACTCGAGCGAGCCGCTGAGACATGGGGTAATGCCATACCCCTTCATGAGAGCGAAGGGAAGCTGGCGGTTTTCACTTTGGGCCTTCTCAACGTTGCCCTTGTCAGATTGCATACTATCCGAGGCAATATCGATGAGGCGAGCCGCTACCTGGAGCAGGCGCAGTCGATACTCTTCAGAACCGGCAACCTGTTCTGCCAACTTGAACTGCAGACTGCCCATGCCTATCTTCTTGAAGCGCAGGGTTTCTATGCAGAGTCTCTGGGTATCATCGCGACTGCATCGGAACGCGCCCTTTCATCCTATCGGGAGATAGTCCCTCGAAGCTCAGCCTGGGAGACCTTTATCTGTCACGCAAGGATATCCCTCTCTTCAGGGGATCCTATCGCCGCAGAGAAGATGTGCGCTACTCTGGGAGAACTGATAGCGCCTCATGAAGGGTATTATCGGGTCCAGACAGACCTCATCCAGGCAACGATCATGCAGGCAACAGGGAAATCGAAAGAGGCGCTCCGTTCCTTGAATGAGATCCTTCCGGAAATCGAAAGGATCATCTGTCCTAGCCTGATGATCGATGCCATGGTTCTGCGGGCAGTCTGCCTGCATTCCCTTGAGCAGAAGAAGGCTGCTGCCATAGAGTTCACATTGGCTGTCGATGCTGCGGATAAGGAATACTATATTCAGCCCTTCATAAACAATTCTCCGGTGATCGGCGAATTGCTCTATCGGCTCTTTTGTGAGAAGAAGGGCGGGACTGCCATCCGTAAGACCAGGAGATCGCTTTGCAAGCGCCTGCTGAATCTCAGGAAATCCCTGTTCCCAGAGCTCAGGATCAACGAGATGCAGACTATCACGAACCTGACCAAGCGCGAGAAGGACATACTGAAGCTCCTCGAGAAAGGTATGACTAAACTCGAGATCGCTGACTCCCTCCATATCTCAGTCAATACGGTGAAAACCCATGTGAAGAATATCTACAAGAAGCTGGATGTACACGAACGTACCGCTGCGTTTTCGATCTCGGGTTCTGTTGTTGAATGATGAGAAGTGATGTGCCTGAAGATCGATAAGCAGGTCAACTACAATACAAACTCAAGAAAGCCTAACTAAAATAACCCCTCTTCATCACCCTCAGGATGATTGAGGGGGTCTCAACGACGACCATATAATGTGCTCACTTCGTAAGCAAGCATATCGTTTCCTTTGGTGTTATGAAAGCTTGATTACGCTTTGGTATATGTGTGTGGCACAAGAGCTCCGGTTATCGGTTGTGTGAGTGCATGTTAGGTCAACGCTTCCTGTTTTGATTTACGCTATGGAAAGGAGAGCTTCGATGGCGCCGCGCATATCAAACGATCTCATTAAATTCCTCAAGAAGAAGAACCTCAAGGGGATGATCCTCCTGTCGAACAAGTTCGTTCCGCGACTTGTTGGCGGGTTATTACCCAAGCTCAGCGATAAGCAGAGGAAGGCCTTCGACAAGGTAATGCCAAAAGGTGGCCAGAAGAAGATCTTCTTCCAGCTTGTAGGAACGCCTACTCCCCCCATTGTAGTCAATCTGGCTCAACCCCTGCTTATGGAGGTGCTTACCGAAGAAGAGGTCTCAAAGCAAGGCATCAAGGGTATCCGCATCCAAGTAGACGATCTTCCGATGCTGGTTGAAAGCGCATCTGGAGGCGATATCTTCAAGGCGCTCAAGGGGCTTAAAGGCCAGACCGGCGCGGTCATGAGCCTCATGGGCATCTTCTCACCACTGGTAACACTGGGACCATCAGAACTCAAGGACATGCAGAAGAGGGCAATGGCTCATTTCAAGCCATTCATGGATCTACTACCTCACTGAATTTTCAAAGAAGAAAGGAGGATTCGGGAACCCTCGGTTCAGGTAATGCAACGCTCGTACACACAGAGATACGTTTCGAGCCTCAAGAAGGAGGTCAATATGGCAGAGAACTACGATGTCGTTATTGTTGGAGCAGGACCGTCGGGAACACTGGCGGCTAAACATGCTGCACTGGGTGGCGCAAAGGTCGTCATCTTAGAGCGTGCAGCTATCCCTGGCCAGAAGAACATGTCGGGAAGCTATTTCTTCAAGAGCTTCATGGAGGAGTGCTGGCCCGGTTTCAAGGATCAGGATTTCCTCGATGGACACATCAAGCTCGGGGGCGTTCAGTTTGCCTGGACTCCTGATAACGACTATAAATTCTACGGCATGATCGTTCAGCCTGGCGCTGAGACCATGTATGAGATGCAGACGGTATTCCGCAATGAGACCGACCCCTGGGTTGCAGAGGAATGCAAGAAATCCGGCGCAGAGATCGTCTGTGCTACGGTCAGCGATGCCATCTGGGACGGCGATCGCGTTATCGGTGTCAAGTCCGACAAGGGCGACTTCCTGGCTCCTATCGTCATGGACTGCTCGGGTCTGCACGCCATCCTCGGGCGGAGGACCGGTTTGACCAACTGGGGACCCGACAAGGTCATGTTGGGCCTGAAGTACATCTTCAAGGGTGACCCCGACGAGCTCCGCAAACTGATGAACACCTACTTTGATGATGAGGGCAATGAGGTCGATTACGGCGCATTCCCCATCTTTGCGGGCAACAGGCCAGAGTTCTGGGGCGCTCACTGTGTATGCGAGCCGGGACGTGATGGCACCATCAATCTGATCATCTACCAATGCCTCGCAGAGATGATCGCCAACAAGACCAACATCCATCAGCGTGCACAGTGGATGCTCAATATGCCACCGTACAAGAACATCCTGGATGCCTCTGATTTTGTCTATTGCAACTTCCATTGCCTTGCCTCCGGCGACCTGGTGGGCTACGTGAAGAAGAGCTACATGAAGGGCATGATGATCATGGGCGACGCAGGTGGATTCGCCCAGCCTCTGGACAACTTCGGCGCAAACTGTGCGCAGATGCAGGGCATAATCGCCGGCAAGCTCGCTGCTGAGATGGTCAAGGAGAAGGATTACTCACTGGAGAAGTTCGCTGAGTTCGAGGCGCGCTGGAAAGAGACCTGGATTGCCGACGACAACGTTCCCGAGGTCAACAGGGTCATGCGCAACGGCAGCATCGATGTGGTAATCGATGCGATGGACGAGGCCATGAACTTCTTCTTCCAGAAGAAGTTCGAGAACTATGCCTATCCGGCCATCATCGGCGGCATGCTGCCGAAGTTCCTTCCTGTGATGGGCGAGCTGCCGGTAATAGTAGGCGCGATGGAGGGGATCCTGAGGACCGGCGTCAGGAAAGCCGGCGACATGATGGCCCTTCTCTCCGGTGATTAGCATCCATGAGGTCAAGCGGTCAATGACTACGAGAACAGGAGTGTAATATGAGTGTTTTAGGTGCAAAAGATCACTACAGAGGAAACCCCGGCTTGCTTTATGGTGAGAAATTCGCTGGTAAGAAGGTTCGCGATTACCTGGATGGCAAGTTCGAGATGATCCCAAAGACCAAGGAGCATATCTTTGTCGACGCAGATAAATGCATAGGTGATGCCTGCGCTATCTGCTATACGCTCTGCCCAGGCGGCGCTTATGAGATGATAGACGGCAAGGCGGTTTGGGCCTTTGGCATGACAAACTGCATGGAATGTGGCATCTGCCAGTACGTATGTACCGTTGGCGCCATCGACTGGTCCTACCCTGAGGCAGGCACCGGCGTTGTCCTCAAGTGGAGCTAGTACGCCATAATAGGATAAACTGATTGAAAACCGGTTCCCTGTTTATCAGAAATGGTGGAGGGGAACCGGTTCCTTTTCCGTACTATGAGTGGTTGTAAATGGTGGAACCTGTTAACTATCTGAATATCGATGGGATGCGCATGCACTATATCGACCAGGGTGTAGGCGATGCCGTCCTCCTCTTGCATGGCAACCCCTCCTGGTCTTTCTTTTATCGGAACCTTATAAACAGCCTCTCGAAGACTAACAGGGTGATTGCCCCTGATCACATAGGTATGGGTTTCTCGGATAAACCGCAGGATGCAGACTACCACCTTGCCTTCCATATCGAGAACATCGAAAGGCTCGTTGAGCATCTGCGTCTGAAGGACATCATCCTTGTTGTCCACGACTGGGGAGGCCCCATTGGTTTTGGTTATGTGGTTAAGCACAGCGAGAAGATCAAGAAGATAGTTGTCCTGAATTCCTCTGCGTTCTTTGACGCGAAGATTCCCAGGAGGATCAGTGTTTGCAGAGGTGTCCTGGGGCGGTTCTTGGTACGGCGACTGAACCTGTTTGCGCAGGCAGCAACCCGGATGACAACCACCACAAAGCTGACTAAGGAAGTGAGGCAGGCTTACCTGCTCCCCTATGGCTCCTATGACGAGAGGATCGGCATTGATTCCTTTTTGCAGGATATCCCTCTGGAGCAAGGGCACCGGACCAGGGCTTTGCTTGACTCCATAGAATCCAGGCTCCCTGATATCAAGGCGGACCTGTTGATACTTTGGGGAAAGCAGGACTTCTGTTTCACGGAGCATTTCTTTGACCGTTGGAAGGAATACTTTCCCCATGCCAAGACCAGGCTATTTGAGAACGCCGGGCATTACATCCTTGAGGATGTCTTTGAGGATGCCCTCCGCGAGATCGAGGAGTTTATCAGATGAATACCGCGTCATTGCTTGAGAGGCAGGCGGAAGAGCTTCCACACAAGACGGCTATTGTCTTTAACGACAAGAAGGTGAGCTTCAAAGAGCTCGACGAGACCATAAACCGGTTCGCGAACCTGTTCATAAAACGCGGAATCAGGCAGGGCACAAAGGTCCTGCTCTTCATACAACCGTCCATAGAACTTCCTGCTACCACGTTCGCCCTCTTCAAGGTAGGCGCCATCCCCATCTTCATTGACCCGGGGATGGGCTTGAAGAACCTTCTCAGGGCGGTTTCTGAAGTGGTTCCCCAAGCTATGGTCGCTGTCCCTTTCATCCGCATACTGTCGCTGGTGTTCAGGAGAAGCTTCAAGCAGGTCAGCATCAAGTTGGATTGCACCAAGTTGCTGGAAGCATCAAAGGATGAGAGCCCCTGCTTTGAGAAGTACGATGCCCCTGCAGATGAGATGGCGGCCATCCTGTTCACCTCGGGCGGGACCGGCAAGCCCAAAGGGGTTGTCTATACCCATAAGATATTCATAACGCAGACCAGGCTGCTTCAGGAGATGTTCAACCTGACTTCCGATGATGTTGATTGTCCCTGTTTCCCCCTGTTCAGCTTCTTCACCATAGCCATGGGTATGACCTCCTGCATACCGCAGATGGATTCGACCCACCCCTCAAGAACCGACCCTCAGGAGCTGGTGGCAGGCATGTTGGAGCAGCAGACCACCTTTGCGGCGGGTTCCCCCGCCATCTGGACTAAGGTTGCCGATTACTGTAACGCACGAGGTATCCAGCTTCCGTCCCTCAGGTACCTTGTCATGTTCGGCGCGCCTGTTGAGGTGGGTATGCATGAGAAGTGGGAGAAGATACTGCCAAATGGAACCACTTATACCCCCTACGGGGCAACCGAGTCATTGCCTATCTCGAACATCTCGGGCCAGACCGTGCTGCAAGATACGGCTGCACTGACGCTTGAGGGCGCTGGCGTATGTGTGGGAAAGGCCGTCCCTTCTGTTGAGGTGAGGATCTTTGGCAAGGACGAGATCATAGTCGCAGGAGACACCGTGACACGGGAATACTACAACGAGGAAGCGGCGACACAAGAGAGTAAGCTGGATATCGACGGGAGGCTCTGGCACAAGGTAGGCGACGTAGGCAGGATCGATGAGCAGGGCCACATATGGTTCTGGGGCCGCAGGAGCCATGTTGTGGATGTGGGAGAAGAGCGGATGTATCCCGTTCCCTGTGAGACCGTTTTCAACCGCCATCCTGAGGTTAGGCGAAGCGCACTGGTTGGTCCCCGTATCAATGGCCGGATCGTCCCTGCCCTGGTAGTCGAGTTAAGGAACGGCAGCACCAAGATGACCGAGACCCTGCTGAAGGAACTGCACGAGATACGCGACAGATACGAACATACCCGCCTGATCGAGCGTTTTTACCTCAAGAGATCCTTCCCCGTGGACGTCAGACACAACATCAAGATCGACAGCCTCCTCCTCTGCAAATGGGCAGAAGAGCAACATTCCTAACCTGCGACTTGGTGGTACTCATGAAGAAAACGTTGTGCGCTCTCCTGGTAGTGATCTGTGCAGTGTCACTCTTGGCCTCATGTGGGACAAACCGAGATGACCCCAGATACTCTGACGATCTGTTGCGTGAGGACAACCCTATCACATCATCCTCAGGTCTTTATGTTGTTTCTGAAATGAGGTTTATCGATAACGAGAACACCAACTGCTTTCGCATGGTGATAGCTTCTCAGGCTGACGGCTCTGAGTATGTCTCCGATGTCACATTCAGGTATCGCGATCACAACTACATCATCTGGGCAGACGATGGCACTGATATCCTCTGGGCCATTAGCGGGGATACCGGTATTTACATCCTCAAACAGGTGAATGGTAACTGGATAGAAGAGAGCTATCTGGAGAATGAGGGCCTACCTGTACCAGAACTGCTGTTAGAGCTTAATCTGTATTATTGGAGATAAACCACTGATATCACCCCGCGCGGTTGATATCGTTGCATAGGATAGTCAGATTCCAGGCAAGAATCCTCCACCCAGGTCGGTGAAAGAATATGCAACTCGCTGGATATCGCCCAAACCGTCAAGTTGCTCTACGCGTGCGAATACCAGGTCGACCTGCTCAAAGCCGCTGTTCAGGAGGGAATAAGCGTAGCATTGTGCCTGGAGAAGATGCCTGTTGTGCAGCTCCTCAGGGGTTTCGTCCGGCGAGCCACCTGTCTTGTAATCAACCACAAAGGCGCGGGCGTTCTCCCTGTCCATGCATAGCAGATCGATGGCACCCTCCAGGAACACTCCCTCGTAGGGCACGCAGAAGGCTACCTCTGGGGCAGGGTCTGCAAAAGCCAGGGTCTGTCTGTAGACACTGGAGGAGAACCAATTCTCAGCTGCCCTCCTCAGGCGCGCCACATCTGTCACCCCACCGGCCCTGGCAATCGACTCAAGCTTATCGAGCGCTCGCTCAGGAGAGAGCAGATAGCCCAGCTGAGCCAGTCGATGGAAGGCGCTTCCAAAATCTGTCGCCTTATCAGTATCTGCAATCAGCTCTGCCGCATCGCTATTAGACCGAGCTTTATAACCAGCAACTAACGAGGAGTACGAGACCAGGCCCGTCTGCCTGTCAGGTATGGACAATTTGAGCCCTTCCTTAGGTCTGAGCTCAAGGATATACCGCTGCCTCTGCAGGATTGCCCTCTCTGTCTGTTCGACTTCTGATCCATCTTCATCTAAAACACTGGAATCACTGTCAGTCGCTTGGAAGTGATACCGCAGGGCCTCACTCCCGCCATATTCCACAAGCTCGTCCGCATATGGGAACTCTCCATCTGCGAACAGCGCCTCAGCGATTACTTCCTGAAGCGGTGCCGGTAGTAATCCTTTTTTATCAGCTTTGGCGCGCATCGACACAAACAAAGCCTCCCTTGCACGGGTAAGCGCGACGTATAGGACGCGCTTCCGTTCAGCAAGCTCGTTCTCTCTCTGGCCTTGCAGCAGCGCACTTCTGAACTCAGCTAACGAACCAGCGGTATCCATGCTCAGGCCTTCAGGCGCGTTGTAGCGGTAGTCCTTCACCACAGGACACTCAGCTTCGCTCTCACCGGGTTTGAGTGAGAGATGGATCCTCTCCCCGTCCTTGACGATAAGTAAGCTTTCTTCCTTTCCTCTTACGTCGTAACACTCCGCGACCGCTACCAGGGGGAATTCCAGGCCTTTTGCCGCATGGATAGTCATGATGCGGACAGCGTTGTGCTCACTGGTTGCCAATACCCCCGGCTTCTCCTTGTCACCGGCCAGTCGAGCGAATCTCTGTGCCGTTTGAGCAATATCGAAACCGTGTTCCGCCTGTATGTCCTCTACGGTGCGAAGCGACTTGAGCAGATTACCTGAAACAGCCTGCCCTTCTATCCCCATACCCTTCAGACGCAACAACCAACCTGAGTCCACCAGGACACCAAGCAGGATATCCGACGGACGACTGGCACCAACAGCAGTCCAGGCGTCCTTCAGAAGTTCTTGAGCGAAAAGCACCCTGCTGGAAGCTCCTTCGATCGAGTCTCCCGACATGCGTGCCCCATAATTGGCTCTCTTCTCCAACCCCGTCTCTTTATCAATGATCGTAGCAATCTCCAATAGGTCATCATCAGATAGCGTGAAGAGCTCACTGGTGAGAACCGCATAGAGCGCCTCCGTATTCTCGGGATTTGCGAGTGCATGCAGCAACTGGCCCAAAAGCTGGACTTCAGGTGCTTGGTAGAAGCCCGATCCGCCTGCAACTATCGTCGAGAAACCTGCATCACGCAGTGCCTGGGCATAAACTCTTGCTTTGAGAGTATTGCCTAAAAGCAGAACCATCTCTCCCTCGCTGTGTCCATCCTGGCGCAATTCATCAAAGCGACGGGCGATGGCCTGAGCCTCCGCCGTGATGACCGCATCGGTCTTCCTCTTCTCATACGTGGTCATGGATACATCAATACGAGGGGTTTTTCCTTTATAGTCTGAGCCCTTCCTGGCTGCCTTCAAATCGAGGAAATCCTCTGGGAAATATCCTTCCTGCCCACAGACGGTGCGCACAAAGGAAAGGACATCCTCGTGACTCCTGAAATTCCTTTCCAACTGAATGCTGCGGGCATTCACGCTGCTACTCCTCATATCCTCCTTGTGCTTCCGGTATACCTGTACATCTGCTCCCTGGAAACGATAGATGCTCTGCTGTGCGTCACCAACTGTACAGAGGTTGCTTTTATCGTCATGGGTCAGGCAGGTGATGAAGTCTACCTGCAGCTGATTGGTGTCCTGGAACTCGTCGACCATTACAAGCTTGAACTGCTCTTGGTAACGCTGTGCTATCTGGGGGTGCTTTTTTAGCGCCTCTAATGCAAGGGCTACCGATTCCGAGATATCGATGCAGTTCTGCTTTTGTTTAAGGCTTTTGTATGTCTGTTGTACCTCTTTTGCCAGTTGTAGCAGGGCCTTACTGTATTCGAGCGTATTTGCCAGGTTCAGCTCTTGGTATGCCTTGTCTATGGCTACCTGGACAGCCAAAGAACAGGCAGCACTCTCCCCCTGCACCCTGGGCCTTTCCATATCTTGGAGTAACCTTTCCAGGTCCTTCCAGGTATTTGAGCCGCCCTGAATGAAAGCAACCAGAGTCTGTATCAACCTCTGCCTGTTCTCTAAAGCTGCCTTTTGCGAGGTAGTCTTTCTTGGAGCTATGGCGATGAGGGCCTCGTAAGCGCAGAGGAGCTCACGAGCCAGTGTGGAAGGCTCTTCCGGCTTTGGGCCAAGATGGATGGCTGCCAAACCGCCAGATACCGATGCTGCCTCATGAATGATTCCTGAGATCATCCCCCATGGAGCATCCTTTCCTCGATACTCCTCAGCCAGACGCTCATAAAGCCGGGCTGCCTCGTCCCCGGTTCTCAACACGGTATTGAATGCGTCCTCCAGAAACTGCTGTTGCTGAGGGTTGTCAAGGACGGTGAAACCAGGGTCTAGCCCAAGCTCCAATGCGTGTATCCTCAGAATGCGCTGGCTGAGCCCATGGATAGTAGAGATCCACGCCCCATCGACAAGCCTTGCCTGATCGATGAGTCCCTGCTCACGCAAGACAGAACGCACACGGCTCTTTATCTCAGAAGCCGCCTTCTCAGTGAAGGTTATTGCCAGGATCTGGTTTATCGAGGTTATTTCAGGGCGGTCCTCGGTGCAAAGTGCATACGCGATTCTGTTGGTGAGCGTAAAAGTCTTCCCTGAACCAGCCCCTGCAGAGATGAGCAGGGAGTCCAGGTGGCGGATGCAATCCTGTTGACTGGGGGTGAATCTCTCATCACTCAGTTCCATCTGCCTGTTCCCTGCCTTTTCTCACAATGCTGCACTGGACAGTAGTCGCAGACCTCCCTGTAACGTGGTTCAGGTGCTATGATGCAACTTTTCAACCCATCAAGATAGGGCTTTATCTCCCGTTCTATTTGCCCGAGCAGATCGGGGAAGTCCCTGACTCCTCTCGAAGGTAAAACGCTCTTTGTAGGTTTCAGCAACCCGGAAAGTGATTCCAACCCTATCCTGGAACTGTCGTAGGCGCCACTGATCTTGCCTTTGATCGGGTTGAGATAGAGTACTGCCGCAATAGTGAGTCCAAGCAGGTCTTGTACAGCACCTGCATAGATATACGCCTGCACCATACGAGGCAGGAAACTCTCTGCGTCTTTGACCATCTCCATCTCATACCCGTCAAGCGAGCCTGTCTTATAGTCGATGATGATCGCAGTATTATCCTCAGGGTTGATATCAATGCGGTCTATCTTTCCCTCAATCAGGCAATCAGCAAAGGAGAAGGGTTTCTCGTAGCCATATTGCCACTCCAGGTATCTTGGCTCAAACCCGTAGAAGAGGCGGCTCTCCCGCTCTATCTGCTCCAATAGTTGCGTACGTAGTAATGCATGCTCTTTCCGCTCCGATGCCGTCAGGAGCAGATAACGACCCTCACAGGGGGAAAGTTGGTCCTGTGCTGAAGTCAATGCGTCGAATACCCTGGCGAATCCTTCTTGGGCAACATCCAGGTTCTCCTGAGTAACCCGCCTGTGGCCAGCCTGTATCAGGCTCTCATAGAATACCCGTAGAGCCTCGTGTACAAAACTACCCCGCCCCATGCCACCAGGAACCTCATCGGGAGCCTCTCTGCCAATGCGCCGCTCAATGAACCACCGGTAGGGGCAGCTGAGGTAGGCTTCTATGGTGGAGGGGGAAACCCTGAATCCACCCTGCTGTCCAGCGCTTCGCCCTCTGGGCAGAAGGACCTGCCTGGTATTCTGATCAGAGAGTATGCCCAGCTCAGGACTCTGATAGGTTTCCACTATCGTCTGTTCACTGACACCTGCGAGATTGAGAATGGTCTCTTCCTCACCCAGGGAAGGCTTAACGGGACACAGGGATTTTGGCAGAGCGAAGACCTTATCCAGGTTATCAGCATCGGTCAGAGATCCTCGATAGCAGTCTACTATCTCTTCATACGCATAAGATGGGTACGTTGGCTCTGCCTCAGTATTGGACAAGGTCCGCTCAATGCAAACGAGGTTGCAGGGTGTCTCAAGTACGCGATAAAGCTTCCTTTGAATCTCCCTTGTCACATCCTGCTCCGAGCCAAGGCCCAGCTTTTCCAGCAGTTCTGACAAGGCATCGGTACGCGCTTTAAGCGGATAAGCCTCTGTAGTCGCATCGCATAAGAACAACACAGAGCAGGATCCGGGCTCTTTCTGCGATCCCTCTTCAAGGGTACAGAATTCGACCTGCGCGCTTCCTGTTGAAAGCGGGAAACTGATTGTGACCTGCTCGATCATGGGTGCAAGCAGGGAGATCGGACAGCTTGTCGTTTCAAAGGCTTCTGCAAGAAGACAAAGCTCATTGAGTGCAGAGAGTTGCTCTATCCTATAGCACTCCTCCCAGTCCTGCCTGCTCGAGACCCAGTTGGTAAGCAGACCCACTGCCTCTGTGACACGCTTGTCCACAAGTGATTCCAGGAAACCCTGCAGGGCCTTGGGGAGATCATGGGAAAGGTCGGCGATTATCCCTGATGTGGTTGCCAGACGGTTTGAACGCCACTGCGCATCCCTCAGGAAAGCCTGCGACCTTTTTATCCCAAGCAAAGGATTGAATGCAAGATCGGTGGCCAGGAAGGTGTTTGCTGTGCTGGTATGGAGGGTATCTTCAGTATCAAATGAGAGAAGCTCGAGCAATTGTACAGTTGCCCTCCCAGCATCGGTGTCTACCAGGTGCTTAGTAATGCGACAGCTGCTGTCTATCCCCTGCTTCTTCAGGCGATACGCTACTCGGTTGAACATGCTCGACGGATCCCTGCTCACCACTGATATGATGCCCTTTGGGTATTGTGCCAGCGCCTCCACCAGCTTATTGGTTATCAGTTGCGCCTGAGCGCTTGGCCCAGCCGCAAAGCAGAAGCTAAGCGTGCCTTGTGGTTGCAGTGGATCCAAAGGATCAGGTGAGAACAACCTGCTCTGAAGCTCAGTCAATTCCTTTTCCCGCTGTTGAGGCGTAGGAAGGGTCAGGGCATTCTCAACAAGAGTTACGTCCAATTCCTCGAATAAAAGCCTGTGATGATAGGAAAGCTCATCCAGGTAGAAGCCAGCTACGACTATAGGGGCTTTGGTTTCGATTGCATGGGGCAGGAGCTTTGCCACCTGCGACTCCTCGCATAGTCCCATTTTTTCGATTTGCTCACGGTAGACCTGCGTACAGTATATGACAGCCTGTTCAGCCGGATTCAGAAGTGGAGTGTCCTGTAAATAGGGCAGGTAGCCACGCACCAGCTCTTCCACAAGAGCAACTACGCCCGGTGTTGCGCTCAACCCGGGATGCTCGCTCAGTATCGAAGCGATGAGCGCACGCCTCAATTGCGTGGTAACAAGCCTGCGGCCATCACCCCACAGCCCCCATTGATCGCGTATCCATCGAGAGAGTGTAGCGACTTCCACACCAAGCGCTCCGCTACCTCGAGCAAGGAATCTCTTGAAAGCGACTGTGTCCTCATAGTGAGGAAGGATAAGGAAACGTGTGGGGTCTTCTGCTGGAACCGCCGAAATGCCAAGCACTTCAGAAACCGCCTCTCGGACAGCCTCCACATGCGGTCTTTGCATCACTTCGATAGCCATACCCCTATTGTAATGCAAGCGTTCTGATTGTATCCCGTAGACTACCGAGTACCTGAAAGGAAAACTCTCCTGATGCGTTCTAGCGCAGAGTTATCCTCTCCTCATTGACGATAAGGACGGTGTCTGACTCCCAGTGAAGTGTCAGGGTCTCAGGGGAATCATAGTCGCCCTTGTAGACCTGCTGAGGGGCCTTTCTCAGCATGCCGATCGCCAACGGGATATCCTGCCCCTGGGGTGTGACATACACAAGCGCGTTCTTGCTCAGACTGCCCTGGTTTGAGAGCAGGACCTCTGCCTTATACGTGGCGCTTGGGGACACTTCTGCCTTGATCACCGGCTGCGGGCTGAAATCCCAGATCAGCAGCCAGAGGAACATTATCACCATGATGACGGAATACACCGCACCCAGCCAGATGCGGAGTGGCTTCACGCTCACCAGGGTGAAGAAGACTGCCATGCTGCAGGTCAGAGCAATGATGGCATAGAGGGGTAGCAGATACAGCTCTATCCCGTCTGTGTCATACCCCAGTGCCTTGCCAAGCACAAAGACAATCGCGCAGAGCGGTAAGAGGGCAGCAAGGAGTATCGGCTTCCTCTCTGCACTCCTCCCCTTTTTCACCCCCATGACCGAAAGCAGGACCATCGTGGCCGTGATGACGGTAGAGAGCACCGCAGGCGCCAGCCTGTTGAAGGGGACCAGCACATACCCCGTCGCAATGAAGGTCAGATACAGCGCCGCAAACGCCAGGAAGACTATCGTCAGGGTGATAAGCGGCCATCTTGGAGCCTTCTCCGTTTTCATCGTCATACCTCTCCTTGCTTGCGGGTGGCCTTGCTGTTGGTGATCAACATCTGCAGGCGGTTCTCTATGTTGGCCGGGCTGGTATCGGGGTCGAAGTCGAGGGCCAATATCTGGATGTTGGGGTACAGCTGCTTGATCCGCTTGGCAATTCCTCGGCCCACTATGTGGTTTGGCAGGCACCCGAAAGGCTGCAGGATGATGAAGGCCTTCTCGCCGCGTGCGGCCTTGTAGAGGATCTCCGCGGGGGTCAAGACGCCTTCGCTGGTGTCAAAGCTGTGATGGATGATCGGGTCGCTGGCCTTTACCAGCTCGGTCAAGGGGATGATCGGCTCATGCAGGGGATGCCTTACGGCCAGGCGGTCTGCCGCTTGGTTGCCGATCTTGAAAACGGCGTTCACAACCGCGTACCACAGCTTCTCTGAGAGAGGCCTGCTGACGCTGAAATCCTTGATCTGACCATACCTGCTGAAGTAGATCTTGTGGATCATGTCGGTAATCCGGACCATGCTCAGCTCAAAGCCGTGACCCTCCAGGTAGGACTCTATCCGGTTGTTCGCTCCAGGATGGAAGCTCATCAGGAACTCGCCCATGATGTGGACGCGCGGGCGCAGCGTGCTGCGGTCATAGGCCACTTGGCCCATGACTTCCAGGGCTTTTCTGAAGCCACTGCGCGCACCACGCATCCCGTGTGCCTCTACCCCCTGCATGACCAGGTCGAAGGCAGCCTCATACGCCGTCTGTGTCGAACCGGGTACCACCTCGTAGGGACGGATCTTGCGGAGCAGTTCCTCAAGCACGTCGATCAGTGGCAGGGTTGTGGCGATACGGGCCAGGGAGAGCTTTGACATCTTGAAGCCGGGATGCAGGGCATGTATGTCGATGTCGTCGTTGGTGACAATGGGGACCTGGTGAAACCCGGCGTCATCGAGGGCCTTGCGCAGCATAGCGCAGTAGAAGGCCAGCCGACAGCAGTCTGTATACCGCGCGATGGCAACAGCGGTGTGCTCCAGGTCATACTGCCCGCTTGACAGCGCTTCCAAGACCTCTCCCACAACAACCTGGACGGGAAAGCACATGTCATTGTGCACATACATCTTGCCCAGACGGACTGCCTCATCCTGCCCATACGCAAGCGAGATGGCATGCAGGCCCTGCTTGTTGAAGACCGCTGCCATCAGGCGGCTGAAGGCGTGCGAGGTGTTGGGGAGCAGGACGGTCATCTTCTTACGAGATGAACGGGTGAGTTTAGCGGGATACGGTTCGCTGAGCGCATGGACAGGGGCCCTGTGTCCCTCTCCTCTTCTCAAAGCGATGGTCTCTATGAATGAGCGTACGCGGATGCGCAGGGGCTCCCTGGTGTCGCTTTCATCGATCTTCACTATGAGGGGTGCGCGATTGTCGACCTCCTTCATGAGGCGGATGACCTCATCGGAAAGGTAGGCGTCGTGCCCGCAGCCAAAACTGACAAGCTGGACAAACTCCAGGTGAGGGCTGCGTACTGCCAGCAGACAGGAGGCGAGTATCCGGGAAAGATAGGTGTTTGGGAGGTCCAGGCGGCTCTTCGAAAGGTCCACCTTGTCCCAGCCAGGGATGGAATCGGCGCTTAAGACCGGGATCCCCAGCTCGGTGAAGATGCTTGATATCCCGTGGTTCACCAGGGCATCGCCATGGTAGGGCCTTCCTGCCAGGACAACGGCGTAGCTGCCGTTCTTCTCAACCTCCTCGATGACCGCCTTCCCTTTTTCGAGCAGGCACTTTGTAAACAGCGCCTGGGCTGCGTCGCCCTGGGCGATCGCCTTTCTTGTCTGAGCAGGTGCTATCCCAAAACACTCCTGCATGAAGCTGGCCAGTTGGCGGGCACGGTCCCTCTTGCTGAACCAGTGGAACAGGGGCGCGTCATAGGGCACCCCCCAATTCCCAGAGGGGTCATCCGAGTTCTTGATGATGAGGGGCGTGCCCTTTACCAGGGCACATAGCGACTCTTCTGATTTGTCAGGGCCCTCCCACTCAGGTGTGGTGATCGCTGGCAGGAAGATCCGGTCTACACCCTGTTGGACCAGGTCGCGGATGTGGCCATGCACCAGTTTTGCCGGGAAGCAGGCAGTGTCAGACGTGACGGCAGGTAGGGCGGCCTGGTACTGTCGGTGGGAACTGGGCTTTGAGAGGATCACCGTGAAGCCCAAAGACGAGAAGAACGCCTTCCAGAAGGGCATCAACTCCCAAAACGCGAGTACGCAGGGCAGCCCGATGCTTTCTGCGCGCTTGGGGGCAAGAGCCTTTACCGGGTAATCGCCAAAGAGAAGCCTTTCCCTCTCCTTGAACAGGTCAGGGACTTCTTGCGTTTGCACCTCAGTAGCACCGTCAGCCCCACTGGGATCCTCACCTTTCGCACAACGGTTCCCCGTGACCCAGGTCCGGCCGTTTGAGAAGGTGATACGCGATCTTACGCAGCGATTGGAGCAACCCTCACAGACAAGGCCGGTCTCCTGGGTATACGAGAGACCATCAAGCGCCTCAAGGCCGATGAACGTGGACAGCCCCTCTGCATGTGCTGTAGGCGCCGTCTTCGCCGTCTTCGCCGCCAGCTCTCTATTCTCCAGGCACCCGTCCTGCTCGTTTTTATCGTCATTGCGTTTTTGCCATTGCTCCCTGGTGAGCAGCGCTACACCAAGAGCGCCCATGAGGTCAGGGTAGGGCGAGCGTGTCACTTCTTTTCCTACATAGCTCTCAAAGGCGCGCAACACGGCATCATTCTTGAACACCCCGCCCTGAACAACTATCCTGGGCCCCAGGCTGTCAAGGTTGGCGGTGCGGATGACCTTGGTGAAGACGTTCTCCACAATGGAACGGCAAAGCCCCGCCATGATGTCTGGCTGTGTCCTGCCGTTGCGCATCTGGGTGACAATGCTGCTGTTCATGAATACCGTGCATCTGCTTCCCAGCTCTGCCGGGCTCTGGGCGCCAAAGGCGAGCGTGGCGATATCCTCAACGGGGACACCAAAGGATGTGGCGTAGTTCTCAAGGAATGACCCGCAGCCTGATGAGCAGGCCTCGTTGACCACAATGCCAGTGATGACGCCGTTGTCGATCCACAGGGCCTTCATATCCTGCCCGCCGATATCCACAAGAAAGCTCAAGTCAGGGACAAACTCCCTTGCGGCCCGCGCGTGCGCAACGGTCTCAACCACCTGGTAGTCAGCGCAGAGCGCCCGCGCGAACAGCTCCTCGCCATAGCCCGTTGTACCCACGCCCAAAATCTCCAGGGGGGTGCCGGCATCCCGGTACTTGTCCCGTACGTCGCAAAGCGCCTTGATGGTCCGCTCGAGCGGTTCCCCCTTGTTGGCGGTACAGAAAGACTCGAACGGCTCCCCCTCAGTGTCGATGAGGACGTACTTGGTAGTTGTACTGCCCGAGTCAATGCCCAGAAAGGCCCTCTTGGCCTGTCCGGGGGCTAACTGGAAAGACGCAATGGCAGACGGCGCGTGCCGCTTGCAGAAGCGCTGGTACTCCTCGTCATCACTGAAGAAGGCCGCGCCCTTTTGTGGATCTGGCCCCTTGAGGGCCAGCTGTGCGCTCAGGGCCTGCCTGGCCGCATCCAGGTCCAGCAGGGCCGGCTCATCTTTGAACAACGTGTCGAGCGACAGGGCTGCTCCCAGCGCAATGACCGTCTCCGGCTGATCCGGGATCACAATGTCCTCCGCCTTGAGGCCCAGATGCTCGGCGAACACGGTGACAAGCGTGGGGATGAACGAGGTTGGGCCTCCCATGAAGGCCACGGGTGCCTCGATATCCAGACCCTGGGCCAGGCCACAGATGGTCTGCTTTGCGATGGCATGGAGTGTTGAGAGGGCGATGTCCTCCTTGGGGACGGCGCGGTTCAAAAGCGGCTGGATGTCTGTCTTGGCGAACACCCCGCAGCGCCCCGAGATCTCAAACACCTGTCTTCCCTGCGAGGCAAGGCCCTCAAAGGACTCAACGGGGATGCTGAGCAGGGCGGCGACCTCATCGATGAAGGCTCCTGTCCCTCCTGCGCAGACGCCGTTCATCCGCAGGTTCGCTACCTGCAGCTCCCCACTATCTGAGGGCGCGAAGAACACTATCTTCGCGTCTTGCCCGCCCAGCTCTATCGCCACCTTGGTTGCTGGGTGATGCTCATGGATGGCAATCGCGTTCGCAACCACCTCCTGCGCGTAGGGCAGGCCCAGCGCCTCGGCTAGGGAGAGGCCGCCGGACCCACAGATGGCAGCGCGGAACAGCGCGCCAGGGAAGCCCTGCTCAAGCTGCTCAAGCAGCGCAAGCACGCTTTCGACCTGACGCGCCTGATGGCGCCCGTAGTACGCAAACAGACGCGCGTGGGTACAGGCGTCGATAGCTACTAGTTTTGTGGTGGTAGAGCCGACATCAATGCCAACATTGATACGCCTCGTGGTTTCTCCCATAAAGATGCAAGTCGTCCTTAACCGTAACGGTGCTACCTGTAGGTATCTGACTATAGATTTAGCTGCGTTGGCAGAGCGATGTTGTCGCACAAAATTATAGTAGAAATAACAATACTATTAGCCACGATTGCCTGGTTGATTTTCTGAATGTGCCAGAATGTTCCAGAATGTGCCAGAAACCCTCCTTGCACGCACCAATAAGCTCCGCTATTGAAATATCATATAGGCTGAAAAGGGAATGGCGGCGATACTAAAGGTGAAGGGAGACGATCGTGGTTGAGCTCCAGCGGACTGACGAGAAGGTCAAGACCTCGACGAAGTGGTTCTTCGCCCTGGGTGATATCTTCCAGGGCGGTTACTTCAACATTGTGAACTTCTTCTACAGCATCTTCCTCACCGACGTTGTAGGTATACACCCCATATGGGCGGCGAACGTCTTCTTAGTTGGCAAGGTCTGGGACGCGGTCACCGACCCGACCATGGGTATCATCTCAGACAACACACGCTCGCGCTTTGGCCGAAGACGCCCCTACCTCCTCTTGGGTGCGCCGCTTATCCTTATCGCCTTTGTGATGATGTGGTTTCCCCTCTCCACGGGAAGCGAGACCTCAAAGATCGTCTTCTTCATCTTTGCCTATATCCTTATGAACACCGCTTCAACCGTGGTGTCGGTGCCCTTCCTCGCGATGAGCGCCGAATTGTCCACCGACTACAACGAGCGGACCTCCATTACCAATACCCGTATGATCGTCTCGATAGTCTCCTCCATTGTCTGTGCGGTTGTCCCCATGCTGATAGTCGCCCTGTTTGTAGACGTGCGCACCGGATACCTTGTGATGAGTATCGCCTTTGGCCTCTTCTTCGCCTTGCCCTTGCTGCTGGTCTTCTTCAAGGTGGATGAGCGCAAGCAGTTCTCAACGGGGAGGAAGGGCTCTATAAAGGAGATGTTCCAGGCTCTGCGCCTGAAGGTCTTCAGGCGCTTTGTTGCCATGTACCTGTGCATTGTTGTCGCGATGGACATCATCTCCATGATATTTGCCTACTACATGACCTACAACCTGGAGCGCGCCCCGGAGCT
>WRHL01000007.1 GCA_009783245.1 Coriobacteriia bacterium | reverse complement strand
GTCGGCAAAGATGTTCTCCAGTCCCAGGAGTTGTGCTATCTCGTTCATGAAGGTGTTGCTCCCCGCGGTCCAAAGCCCGTATTCCAGGGGTGAGACCTCAAAGTAGATGGTCCCGCTTTTCTTATCGGCAGAAAGCCGGTCAAAGGTGGCCTTCATGTCATCCACCAGAGCCTGTGCCTGGGCGTCCTTACCTATGAGCTGCCCTATCTGCAGGATGGACTCATAGGTGCCGGCTATGTCCTGCGCGTCAGTGCCATAGACGGCAATGCCGGCATCCTCCAGCTGTTTCACCTGGTCGAGCGACTGGTTCATGGTAGCCATGAGCACCAGGTCCGGCTGCAGGGCGATGATCTGCTCAACGTTGGTTTCCATGCCGGATGAGACAACGGGTTTCTCCAGCGCCTGTGCCGGCCAGTCGCAGTACTCGCCACGACCCACTACGGCATCGCCGGCGCCCAACGCGTAGACAATCTCACAGGTAGAGGCTGTAAGCGCGACAACCTTCTCTGCCGGTTTGTCCAGCGTGACAACCCTGCCGGTCAAGTCGGTGACCGAGATAGCGCCCGTCGCGCCCGCTGCACCAGTCGCACCAGATGAACCGCCGGTGCCACCAGCGCCGTTCTGGCCACCACAGCCAGCAAGCAGTGGCAACAACGCCAGTGCCAGCACGGCGCTCAGCAGAATCGATAAAGTCTTACGCATCATCATAACTCCCTTTCTCACAAACTCCCGTCATTGCGAGCCGCAGACGTGACAAAAGGGACGGAGCGTTTGTCACATCCATAAAACTCCCGTCATTGCGAGCCGTGCGCAGCGCGGCGTGGCAATCTACGCTAGCGCATGCATTGCCAGACATCTGTCACAGCAAATAGCCCTGCAGTTCTCGTTCTGAGTCTCTAGAGGAGTTGAGTTTGTATGGGGGAATGACATGCGCAAAGCGCCATAGCCGCACCCGCTCTCTACTCCAGGAGAGTCCCAGGGAAGCAGGGCTTCCCGTGCCAACCTCTGGTCAGGTCTGCCGGCTTGGCTTCTTTCTACTAGGGCCCCTTCCCACGCAATGCCTGCGCAGTGGGTCTTCGCCCGTTTGTCAGCTTCACGGCTACTGGGATAGCGCGGAATTCCCATCCGCTTCCCGCGATGCCCGGGGAAAGCCCCAAGCAACGGCGCTCACGCACAACCAGAGTTTGTAGCAACCAGATTACCATATGTGGTGACAATGAGGATCGTCCTCCTGTCTCACGCATGAGAAGAGGGTAGAGAAGTGGTGATAGAATAGCACCGCATGAAAGGGTGACAGGCAGGACGCACATGACCCGCAAGATACACATTTTCGACACCACGCTGCGTGACGGCGAGCAGAGCCCCGGCGCCAGTATGAATGCTGACGAGAAGGTCGTTCTCGCACGGCAGCTGCTCCGTCTTGGCGTGGATGTCATAGAGGCCGGCTTCCCCATCTCAAGCCCCGGGGACTTCCAAAGCGTGCAGCGCGTCTGCCAGGAGGTGGGCGACGCCGCGGTGGTCTGCGCGTTGACGCGCGCTGTCCCCCGCGACATAGAGGTTGCGGCCGAGGCTCTGGCAAAAGCCGCGGCTCCGCGCATCCATACCGGGCTGGGCGTGAGCCCCTCGCACCTGCGCGACAAGCTGCAGCTCAGTGAGCAGGCCGCCATCGATGCGGCCGTCGCGGCGGTGAAATGCGCACGCAGCTACGTAGGTGACGTGCAGTTCTACGCGGAGGATGCCGGTCGCGCAGACCTCGATTTCCTCGTCAGGATCTTAGAGGCCGTCATCGCAGCGGGCGCGAATATAGTCAACATCCCTGAGACCACGGGCTATTCGCTGCCCGAGGACTTTGGGTGGCGCATCAAAACGCTGCGGGAGCGGGTACGCGGCATTGAGGATGTCATGGTGGCGGTGCACTGCCACAATGACCTGGGCCTGGCAACAGCGCTGACGCTTGCGGGCATCAAGAACGGCGCCACGCAGGTGGAGTGCACCTTAAACGGCCTGGGCGAGCGCGCCGGCAACACCGCCATGGAGGAAGTGGTCATGGCGCTGCGGCTGCACGGCGAAGCGTTGGACGCACACACCACCATAGACGCGCGCGAGTTCACCCGCGCATCGCATCTGGTCTCCTCCATCACGGGCATCAAGGTGCAACCCAACAAGGCCATTGTGGGCGCCAACGCCTTTGCGCATTCCAGTGGCATCCATCAGGACGGCGTAATGAAGAGCCGTGCGACCTATGAGATCATCGACCCCGCCAGTGTGGGTGCGGACGGCTCTGGCATGGTGCTCACAGCGCGCAGTGGGCACGCGGCGCTGAAGAACCGCCTGGAGCAGCTGGGATTCCCCCTGGACGCGGAGACCTTTGAGAAGGTGTACGGGCGCTTTTTGGCGATTGCAGACCGCAAGAAGGAGGTCTATGACGAGGACCTCGAGGCGCTCATGGCTGAGTATGACCGCAACATCGACGCGCTGTGGACGCTCAAGACGCTGCAGGTGAGCTGCGGCGTGCCGCTGGTGGCCACGGCCACGGTGGTGCTGGTGGACGCACAGGGCGTAGAGCACCTGGCCAACGCAACAGGCACCGGCCCCATCGATGCGTCCTACAAGGCGGTCAGTGAGATCGTGCAGGTAGACAACGACCTCAAGGAGTTTGTGGTGCAGGCTATCACGCGCGGCATCGACGCCTTGGGCGAGGTGACGGTGCGGGTTGAGGACGCTGCTGGCACGGTGTTCTCTGGCCGCGGTGCAGACGGAGACATCATTGTCTCCAGCACCAAGGCCTACCTCAACGCTCTCAACCGGATGCTGCGGGTGAAATGAAGCGCTGGAGATTGGAATGCTATGCGCTGTGATAATCTACCAACAATGGACGTCTGTTGCATAGATTGCCAAGCGCCTGCAAACAGGCGCTCGCAATGACGGGAGATAGCGCGAGCTGCGCTATGACGGGAGTTGATATGTCCAAGAAAGCGTTGATACTGGTAGACATACAGAATGATTTCTGCCCGGGCGGCGCCCTGGCCGTCAGCGGCGGTGACGAGGTGGTCGCGCCGGCAAACGTGCTTGCGGTAGAGTTCACGGCCCAAGGCGACCTGGTGGTCGCGACCCAGGACGCCCATCCGGCCGACCACGGCTCCTTTGCCTCCCAGCATGAGGGGGCTCTGCCTGGAGAGGTCATCGATTTAAGCGGCCTGCCACAGGTGCTCTGGCCGGATCACTGCGTGGACGGCACCGACGGGGCGGTCTTCCACCCTGGGTTGCGTGCCGATCTTATCGTGAGAACCTTCAAAAAGGGAACGGATAACACAGTCGACTCCTACTCCGGTTTCTATGACAACGGTCACGCACACGCCACCGGGCTGGCCGACTATCTGCGCGAGCAATACGTCAGCGAGGTCTGGATCTGCGGCCTGGCCACCGACTACTGCGTGAAGGCCACGGCGCTGGATGCGGTAGAGGAGGGGTTCACAACCCATGTGTATGCCCCAGCCTGCCGGGCGGTCGAGCTGCAACCAGGCGACGGCGCGCGGGCGTTTGCAGAGATGGCGGCAGCCGGATGTGAGGTCCTCCCAACAGCGCCAACAGCGTGAAAAGCCTCAACAGACCCAACGTTCTCAACGGTATCAACAGTGTCAAGGGCACCAAAGGCCTGAGTACGCTACACTTTAACCAGAAGAATCCAGGGAACTGCTTGAATCGCAGTAAACGGGATAGCCCTGAACGCATCACCAGGACTTCATCCAGGCGACTCAGCAGGGATGGTTCGAGCATGGATCGAGAAGAGGTTATCGGAACAACATGATTGCACTGATCTATCAAAGCGCCTGGGGCGCCTTGGGGCCCACGCTTGCCAGAAGGCTCATCGCCGCCGGCAACGAGGTATCCGTGTTCATCAGAAAAGAGAATCCGGGGGACCAGAAGGCGGGCGCGGGTCTTCCCGCTGAAGCCGTCGTTGCCAAATCACTGGCTGCAGCCCTGAAGGGCGCCGGCGTTGTCATCACGCTCCTCAATACACCACAGGAGCTTGAGGATGTCTACCTGGGGAACAAGGGCATTCTGGAGCACGCAGCGCCAGAGAGCCTGTTCATCGACCTGAGCGCTTCGAACCCCCGTCTGGCCAAAGAGCTGCATGCCCTTGCGGCCGTTCATGACCACAGCTACGTGGAGGCCTCCATCGAAGGCCCAGCCACCATGCTTGAGACAGGCGATTTCAGGCTTTTGGCTGCTGGTGAGCCAGACGGCCTCAAACAGGCATTGCCCCTGCTTGTGGCCCTGACCCCAGAGGTAGTAGAAGTCGGCTTGCCCGGCAATGGCTCAACCCTTAAGCTCGCCTCGCAGATCGCCCTGGCTGGCGCCTTGATGGGTGTTGTCGAGGCGATCATGTTCGCCATGGCTGCTGGTATCCCGCAAGACCAGATACTCAGGGCGTTGGAGACCAACCCCGCGGCGGCTTTTGTAGCGCAGGCCTTTGGTAAAAAGATCATCGACGAGGACTTCTACTACGGCATCGAGCTCCAGCATTTCTTCGCCGACCTGACCACAGCCCTTGATACGGCAGATGAGTTCGGCCTTGCACTGCCCGGCCTGGAGACAGCGCACCAGCTCTATGACCTGCTCGTGCTTGTTGGCGGCGCAAAGAAGGGCATCCACGCGCTGGCCCTCATCTACTGCGACGAGGAACGCAGCACCAAGCATGGCCTCAACTGGGAGCTCGCCCAGCAGGCCATGGACGTCTATGAGCGTGCGAGCAACGGTGGCTACGACGACTATGAGTATGACGATGAGGAATGCGATGATCCGAATTGCCCCTATCACGGACATCACCTTGATGATGAGCCGCCCCTGATGGGCCGCTTCTTCTCGCCAAACTGAATTACTAAAACAGGAGGGTACCATGCCAGAATTCGAACACTCACTCGCGGTCTTCATAGACTATGAGAACCTCGCGCTGGGCGCCACGCCAAAAGGTGGCGGCAAGCGCAAACCCGCCACAAAACCCGACATAAGCAAGGTGCTCGAGCGCTTGTTGGAGAAGGGCAAACTCACTGCCAAGCGCGCCTACTCGGACTGGCAGCGCTTCCCAGACGCGGTGGGCGACCTCCACGCGCTGGGCATCGAGCTCACCGAGATCCCCACCCGCGCCCAAACCGGCAAGAACTCCGCGGACATCCGCCTGGCTGTGGATGCCATCGAGCTCTGCCATACCAAGTCCTTCATCGACACTTTTGTCATCGTCTCCGGCGACAGCGACTTCACACCGTTGGTCTCGCAACTCAAGGAGAACGGCAAGACGGTCATCGGCGTGGGCATGTACGACTCCACCAGCGAACTGCTTGCCGCCAACTGCGACGAGTTCATCTTCTACGAGGAGATCGGCATCGCTGTGGACGCACCCGCCATCCCCGACAGCTTGTCAAAGGAGAAGCGCAAGGCCTACCAGCTGCTCTTCGAGACCATCGAGGCTCTGCAGCGCGAGAACGTCACCGCCATGCACTCCTCGCTCATCAAGGACACCATCCGCCGCAAGGCCCCGCAATTCAACGAGCAGCTCTACGGCTACCGCTCCTTTACCGGCCTGCTTGAGGAGGCCCAGGACCTGGGGCTCATAAAGATGCACAAGGATGCCAAATCCGGCACCTGGGCAGTGGAGGGCTTCACCGGCTGATGAGAGGGGATCCCGAGAACAGACCCTCTGAATTTGTCTGCGGCGACGGCACCCGTCTGTCCGTCAGCGTCCGCTTCTCCCTGCGCGCCAAGAACCGTCGCCTCTCACTCTCCCATACCGGCGAACTGGAGGTGATCATCCCTGATCGGAGGCAAGGGCTGCCTCTCCAGGACAGCTCCTCTGACTCTGTGACAGACTTCCTTGAGCAGCATCGTTCCTGGATCGAGCGGGCTGCCAGGCGCTCCAGGCAGCAGCGCATCAGCTTTGAGGAAAGCAAGGCAGCCGGGCTGCCCAAGCAACTGGAATTCCCCCTCTGCAATGAGCTCTGGCTTGTGGAGTATCAGCAGACGCAGGCCTTAAACGTCAGAGCCAAGTCGGACGGGCTACGGCGTTTCCAAAATGAGACGCAGGTCCTTGCGCTCAAGGTCAGCGGCGCTGTCTCAGATGAGGAGCTCTGTCGCCGCGCGCTTGTTACCTTCATCACGCAGCATGCCAAGCAGATGATCCCGATCTTTGCCTGGGAGGTCTACCGCGAGGTCAGCAACCTGGTAGGCATCAAACCCACCAGCATCATGGTCAACAACCGCAACTCCGCCTGGGGCATCTGCACGCGCGAAGGCGACATCCGCATCGACCGCCGCGTGCTCTTCCTTCCCAGGAACCTTGCCCGCCAAGTGGTGCTCCATGAGCTCGCGCACCTCAAGCATCTCAACCACTCCGTAGACTTCCACCAGGAGCTCTACTCCTATCCCGGCAGCACCAAAGAGGCCGAGAAAGCGGTCAAACAGGCCATCCAGTTCGTCCCCGCCTGGTTCTTACTCTGATCACTCTGAGCCGGGCTGCCACCAGGTCGCGCTGGGCTCAAGCACAACAATGTCACTGGCAGGGAAACCCCCTGTGACAAGCGACTCCCTTAAATAGTAACGATAAGGAAGCTCCGAGAGATCGTGCCCCAGCTCGATGAGGGCGATGTTGCTGTCTGACAGATAGAGCGCCTCGTGATGACGGAGTTCGCCGGTCACAAAGCAGTCGACACCTGCTGCGATGACCTCAGAGACCACCTCACTTGCCCCACCCGAGCAAGTCGCAACCGTGAAGACGGGTTTTGCCGGGTCACCCCAGACCTTTGCCACACCGCCAAAGCTCTGTTGGTAGCTCGCAGCCAGTTCACCAAGCGTAATGAATTCACGTCCTTTGGCAGGCCGTGCGATCTGTCCCAGGGAGCCGGTTCCATGTGCCCTCAAAGGCAGGGCGAACTCAAGCCCAACAGGTTCCAGCAACATACTGGCAGCCGCCGGCGCGCAGTCCAGGCAGGTATGCAGACAGAGCAGCGCCACACCCCGTTGTGCGGCCCGCAACACCACAGCGCCGCTGGATACGGCGGCGGAGTCAGCTGCAAGGAAGCTGTCCGGAGCCATCCAGAACGCAGGATGATGCGAGACAAGCAGGTTGCAGCTCTGGGCTGCGGCTGCTTCGATCATCGGGATGGTCTGATCAAGGGAGACGGCGACTCTGCTCACTATGGTCTTCCGGTCGCCTACCAGCAAACCAAAGCGGTCATCTTCCAACGCATCAGTTGCCGGGAACGCTGCAAAGAGCAAGGCCTCGATGTCGCCGACGCAAAATCTCGCCATAATGCCGCCCTTCTCGTCATAAAACAACCTGGGTGATACGGTAGGTTCTGGCTGATTATAGCAGTCAGGGTGAAAACAGGCTGTCCCCCCCGCCACACTAAGTTATAATCGAGTCGAAGAACTCAGAGAAGAGGCAGCGCGTGAGGAGCGAATATGAGTGATGCAAGCATCCTGCTTGAACTGGCCAATACCGACTACTTGATACTCAGGTTGAAGAAGCAGCTTGATGAGTTACCGCAACGCGGACAGCTGCTCGAGCTGAGGACCAAGAAAGCGGAAGTCAACGCCAAGGCAGAGCAGGTAGCGCTGATGCATCACGAGGCTGAGAGAACCATCAAGGCGCTGCAGGATGAGGCAGAGTCGCTCAAGGAGAAGATCGCCCTCTCGCAGACCAGGATCAACGGCACAACCAACTACAAAGAAGTCGCAGCCCTCAATAAGGAGATCGAGGGGAATAAGAAACGCATTGAGAAGATCGAGTTCGAGACGCTCAGGCAGATGGACAAGGTGGATAAGGTCGCCCAGGTCGATGAACAGGTGAAGGGGGCTTTAGCCAGGCTGAAGAAGCAAGATGATGAGCTGCTTGCGGTATATCAGACACAGGCGGGAGCCCTGAAGAAGGAGATGTCTGCTGCGCAGGTTGTACGGGAGAACCTGGCTGGACAACTGCCGGCCGACCTTCTGGCCCGCTACATGCGGGCCTGCGAGTCCAAGGGTGGAAGAGGCGCGGCTCATATCGAGGGCACCCATTGCAGCGGCTGCCGCGTTGAGCTCACCGAAGGCCAGATGGAGAAGCTGCGCAATGGCGAGCGTATCGGCGAGTGCCCGTATTGCCACAGGCTGCTGGTGGTGGAAGTGTGACCTTGGAAGCAGTGCGGGGGAAAGATGCCATGGAAAGCAGCGCGGGGGCAAGATGATGGGAGAGTTCTCACTGGGCAGCGCCCGGCTCAGCACTGATGGCGGTAGCAGGGGCAACCCGGGCATCAGCGGCATCGGTTTTGTGCTTGAGGTCTCTGATGGCCGCGAGCTGAAGGACCTCTGCCACGGAAGCGCCTTTATCGGCAAGGCGACAAACAACGTCGCCGAGTACCGCGCGCTCATCTGGGGCCTGCAAAACGCCTGCGCACTGGGGGTGAAGGTGCTTGCAGTCCAGGCGGACAGCGAGCTTCTCGTCAAGCAACTCAAGGGTGAATACCGCGTGAAGAACGAGGGGATCAAGCCCCTGCACCGCGAGGCCAAGCAGCTGCTCGAAGGCCTGGAGTCCTTCACGGTAAAACATGTGACGCGCGAGGAGAACAGCGAGGCGGACCGGCTGGCGAATCTGGCCATGGACAGCCAGGCCATGACGGGGACCTACGTTGTCGCCTACGGGGCGGGAGACCTGTTCTCGCTGGAGGCTACGGCGCCCACAACACCCAAAACCGCCAAGAAGCCCAAGGAAACACCCCAAAAGAAGGGATCGAGCATGGCAACCCCCGTCTCCAAAGGCAGCTATGCCTTAACGATAAAGGAGCACTTCGACGCAGCCCACGCCCTGATTGGGTACCCAGGGCAGTGCAAGGACCTGCATGGGCACACCTGGGATATAGAGGCCACCGTCAGAGGGACTGAGCTGGATGAGGTGGGGATAGTCTATGACTTCCAGGACCTGAAGCGAAACCTCAGGAGCATACTTGACCAGTATGACCACACCTATCTCAACGAGGTACCGCCTTTTGACGCCATGAACGCAACGGCCGAGAATCTAGCGCGGGCAATCTACGAGCAGTTGGAAGCCCTGCTACCTGTTGGCATCGAGTTGGTGGAGGTCGCCGTCTGGGAGTCCCCGGTGGCCAGATTAGGTTACTCGCGATGAGCTCTTGTCACCCCCAGCCCACAGTCCTGCTTGGTGTGACTGGCTGCATCGCCGCCTACAAGGCCTGTGAGCTGGTGCGCATCCTGCAGAAACAGGACGTCCAGGTCAAAGTGGTCATGACTCCAGCGGGAGCTGAGTTCGTCACCCCCGCCACCTTCCGGGCGCTTACCAGGCAAGAGGTGGCGTTGGCGCCCATAGATGACCCGCATGCCCCCATCCACCATATCAGCCTGGCACAGGAGGCCAGCGTCTTTGTCATCGCCCCCGCTACCGCCAACACCATCAACAAGCTGGCTGCAGGCATAGCTGACAACCTGCTCACCACCACAGCCCTGGCAACCGAGGCGCCGCTGCTCATCGCTCCGGCCATGAACGTGCATATGTGGCGCGACGAGAACACCCAGCTTTCGCTGGCGCAGTTGCGGGAGCGCGGAGCACAGATCATCGAGCCGGAGGAGGGCTATCTGGCCTGTGGCGAGATAGGAGAAGGCCGTCTGGCGCCCGTGGAAGAGATAGCTGCCGCTGTGCTGGCTGAGCTCAACCGCTCGCAGGACCTTACGGGCCGCAAGCTGTTGGTCACCGCTGGGCCAACGCGCGAATACCTCGATCCCGCGCGCTTTTTGTCCAATGCCTCCAGCGGCATCACCGGCTACACCATTGCCGAGGAGGCGGCGCGGCGCGGTGCGCAGGTCACGCTCATAAGCGGCCCCACCACGTTGCCGGATCCCTTTGGCTGCACTACCATCCGCGTCACCAGCGCCCAGCAGATGCTCGAGCAGGCACAGGAGGCTTTCACTGCTCATGGTGGCCTTGACGCGGCGATCTTCACTGCAGCTGTGGGGGATTATCGCCCTGAGCAGGCCCAGCAGCAGAAGATGAAGAAGGCTGCCACTGGCAGCGCAACTGAGCTGCAGCTGGTCGCCAACCCCGACATCCTCGCCACCTTGGCAGCAAACAAGGGCAGCGCCTACATTGTGGGTTTTGCGGCCGAGACCCAGGACATCATCGCGGAAGCGCGAAAGAAGCTCCACCAGAAGCAGGCCGACCTTATCGTAGCAAACGATATCTCCGATCCCAGCATAGGCTTTGCCAGCGCCCACAACTGCTGGCATCTTGTCACGGCTGAACACACAGAGTCCACCGGGCTCCTCCCCAAGAAGGCCCTCGCCCGCCTGCTGGTCGACAGAATCGTAAAAGAGATACAGTAGGGTTACTTGCCTTCGCTCGCCTTCTTCCGCAACCGGGGCCAGGTGAGGCCTATTCCTCCGGCCACTACTGAGGCAGAAGCTGAGAAGATGAAGGCAAAGGCGACCCTGCCACCTGCGGCGTCAATGCAAAGGCCTGACAAGAAGGGGCCACCGTAACGCCCAACCAAGGACAGGGTGCTGATCACGCCGCTGGCTGTACCGCGCAGCTCACCGGGAAAGTAGTCTGCAAAGGCCGCCATGAAGACAGGCGTGATCCCGTAGAACCCCTGCATCAGGGCTACGCAGAGATAACAGATGAACAGATTGGGGTTGTTCTGAAGAATGAAGAAGTAGCTGACAGCGACTATAGCGCTGCCAAAAGCGCCTATGGCTAATACGCTCTTCCTCTCAAGCCTGTCGGAGAGCGGCCCCCAGAGCTGCATGAAGAAGATGGCCACAAAACTGCTGATGGTCATTGCCAGCCCTGCTTCAAGAGGGCTGTAGCCTGAGGTTCTGATGCTTGTCACATAATAGGTGACCTGGGTGGAATAAGCCAGTTGATAGATGATATACATGATACCAAGATGCCAGACCAGGGGCTTTTTCAAGACAGTGACGAACTGGGAGAGGGTTGCTCCTGACTCCTGCTTAATAGATGACCTGACCGGTGTATCGGGGGGAGAACCCACAGGAGTCAGGCCTTTTTGGGAAGGGTCGTCACGGAGCAGGAAAAAGAAGCCTGTTGTTACAACAGCGGCCACAACGCCAATAACCATATAGCACGTCTGCCAGCTGCTTGCTGCTACACCCAAGGGCATGACCACACCAAGGACCATGCTTGCTATGGCGCCACCAGGAGAGACAAAACGCAACGCATGCCCGCGCTTCTCCTCAACAAACCAGGCGGCGATCAGCTTGGGAAGCGTAGCAAGGAAGATACCGGCACAGCCAAAACCGACAATAGTGTACGTGATAAGCGCTATGGTCAGGCTTGTCCCTCCAAACAAGCCAAAGAGGAACAGCCCAATCGATGCCAAGGCTCCTGAACAGGTCAGGGATTTTCGTGGTCCAAACCTGTCAGACAACCACCCCCAGATAAAAGCTGCTCCTGCATACACCAGGCCATAGTATGAGGATAACAACCCCACCTCGGCAAAAGAGACACCAAGGGTCTCCTGGATATCAACAAGGGTCAGGCCAAGGCTGTGTTGCGAGGAAACAAGGATGACCTGGGTCAGGAAGCCTGCCACAACAATGATGTATCCATAGTGGAGCTTCTTTTTCTTTGGCATCCCCTGAAGATCATCCACTGGTATCAGGCCTATCCGCGCTGATCCATGGGCACATAGTCGCGCGAGTTGAACGCGGCCATGTACGCCGGACGCATGATGCGTTTGCCCGAGACTATCTCTTCAAAGCGGTGCGCCGCCCAGCCGGCAATGCGTGCGCAGGCGAACAGCGGGGTGATCATCTCCTCGGGGATGCCCAGCATGGTGTAGACAAAGCCGGAATACATGTCCACGTTGGCGCACACCTGCTTACCTGGGCCTTTGACCTGCGTGAGCACCTCAGGTGCAAGGCGCTCGATGCGCTTCAGCAGATCGAGCTCGGCCTCATGCTCAGTCCCCGCAGCAAGCTTGGTGGCAAAGTCGCGACAGACAATCGCACGCGGGTCAGAAAGCGTGTAGACCGCATGGCCTATGCCATAGATCAGCCCGGTCCTGTCAAAGGCGTCCTTCTCGACAATACGGGTAAGGTAGGCGGCAACCTCATCGTCATTGTCCCAGTTGCCCACATGCCCCTTGATATCGTTTTGCATGGCCAGGACCTTGGCGTTCGCGCCGCCGTGCCTGTTGCCTTTGAGAGAGCCCAACGCAGCTGAATAAGCCGAGTAGGGATCGGTATCAGAGGAGGTCAGCACCCTGCAGGCAAACGTGGAGTTGTTGCCGCCGCCATGCTCGGAGTGCAGGCTCAACATGATGTCGAGCATATGCGCCTCCTCGGCTGTGAAGGAGCGGTCAAGCCGCAGCATGGAGAGGATGGTCTCCGCGGTTGACTGTCCAGGCACAAAACGGTGCATGATCATCGAATCCTTGAAGAAGGCTACCCTCTTGGCGTAGTAGGCAAGCACGCTGATGCGCGGCAGGCGCGAGATCAGGGAGATGGCGGTCCGTATCTCATGCTCAGGCGAGCGCGACTCAGCATCAGGGTCGTCTGCATACAACAGCAGCACCGAGCGTGAAAGGCAGTTCATCAGGTCGCGCGTTGCCGGGTTCATGATGTAATGCGAGGTGAAGCCGTCAGGCAGTTCACGTTGAGAGTCAAGCGCCTCCACAAACTGGGCCAGCTCAGCCTGGGTAGGTAGGTCGCCGTTCAGCAGCAGATAGCAGATCTCCTCAAAGCAATAACGCTGATCGCTGCCTGAATCCTTGAGTAGATCCTCAATGCTATACCCACGATAACTGAGTATCCCCTCATCAGCCACCACCTCATGGTCTGACACAATATACCCATGCACGCTGCAGATATTGGTCACACCCGCAACCACGCCTGTGCCGTCATCATTGCGCAGGCCTCGTTTGACCTGATATTGGTTCACAAGTGCAGGGTCAACGGAGTTGATCTCCTGGAATCTGTCATAAAGTGATAACTGAGTAGCATCTGACACGGGGCACCTCACTCTCCTCTGTGGTTGTGCGGCTGGTTTACGACCGGGGACAGTCGCTTGGATGTATTAGTCAAATGGTACCACGAAAGGGGCTGCTAATGAGCCCTTGAGGTCCTTATTCGGAAAGCGTTGTCGCCTTCTCTTACTGTGAGGATAAACCCAGATCAGCTGCCAGGAGCCTTGGGTGGGGCCGGGCGGTTGGGCATTGCAGGAGCGCCGGGAACACCAGGAGGCTTGGGAGCGCTGGGAGCGCCAGGTGGTGGGGGCATCGCAGGAGCGCCGGGAGCGCCCATACTTGCTGCCTTGAAATCCTCCTCAGTAGCTCCGCATTTCGCACACGTAGTGGCAGTCGGGGGGTTCGACGCGCCGCATTTCGGGCAGGTGAGGTCTACGTCGATCGCTGCTGGTCTAAAGCACATACGCTCTCCTTTCAAAAGCTGGCTGTATATAAAAAGATTGACTTCCCTGGGCAACGCGAATCAGCGTTCACCCACACAGCCAGTCTTTCAGCCTGGTCTCAGCCTGGGTATCAGGATACACGTTTTCACCACTGCAAGTATACTCATATCAGACTAATCATGATTTGGAGCTTAATCCTATCAGGCTGATTTCCCCCATTATGAGTATCGACCACCAGGAATAACCCTATACTATCAGGGTAAAGCCACCTATTCACGCTATCGAACAGGGAGAGAGGTACTATGGAGCTGCTGGTAATCGGTGATGAGGAGCGCTTCTACAAGCATCGGCCCGATCCCGCAATCGCAGACAAGGTGACCTGCGTGGTAGTACCCCGAGGAACAGCTAACGAGAAGATCGCCGCCGCCCTGCCTGACGCCGAATTCCTGCTTGTCGACCCCATCTGCCCGGTATCGCGGGAGTTGGTCGAGGTCCTGCCCAGGCTCCGCGTCATCCATTCAGAGGGTGTTGCCTATAACCTGATCGACCTTGCAGCTGCGCGTAGCAAAGGGATAGTCGTCTGCAACTGCAAGGGGGTCAACGCCGGGGCGGTCGCAGAGCACGCGGTGCTTTTGATGCTCTCCTGCCTCCGTGACGTGGTCAACGGCGACCAGGCGGTGCGCGAAGGACGGCAGATCCAAACCAAGGAACACTACATGCTGAAAGGCTTCAAGGAGCTTGGCGACTGTAAGATAGGCTTCATCGGGGCTGGCGACAGCGGCCAGGCGACCATGACACGCCTGAAGAGCTGGAACAGCGAGATGGCCTACTTCAAGCGGACACCGCTCTCAGCAGAACAGGAATCGCAGCTGGGCGCCCGCTTCGAACCGCTTGACAGCCTGCTTGCAACCAGCGACATCATCAGCCTGCATGTGCCGGTGACGGGAGAGACCGCAAACATGGTGGACGCCGTCTTCCTCGGCAAGATGAAGCAGGGGTCGATCCTGATAAACACGGCACGGGGGGAGATCGTCGACTCACAGGCCCTTGGTGACGCGCTGGTCTGTGGACATCTCGCTGCGGCGGGTCTGGACACGCTATATCCCGAGCCGGTGACCCTTGACAACATCCTTCTGAACCTTCCAGAAGAGGCGGCAAGGCGTATAGTGTTCTCGCCGCATATGGGCGGCATCACCGAGGGGACCTTTGGCAGGGTGAACCAGACGGTCTGGGAGAACATCGCACGGTTCTTGGCGGGCGAGCCGCTGATGAACCGGGTTTTCTAGGGCTTGACGAGAAGTCCGGGTAGAGGTTCGATGGAGGATCCAGGCAGAGCATGGGCAGTGCACGCGTGACACACAACAAAGACAACACTAAACTCGTGCAGCGAACCACGCTGCTTATCTCCATGCTCACCTCTTTTGTCTTTCCCTTTGCGGGTAGCTCCCTGAATCTGGCCATTCCCTTTATCGGCGAGGATTTCCAGGCGCCAGCCACAAGCCTGACCTGGGTCATCTCAGCGATGATGCTCGCGAACATCTCGCTCAGTGTCCCCTTTGGCCGCTTTGCCGACATTTGGGGCAGGCGCAGGGTCTTCACCATTGGTGTCATCCTCTTTGGGATTGCAACGCTTCTCTGTGCATTTGCCACAAGTTTTGCTACGCTCATCGTTTTGCGCATTTTCCAGGGGGTAGGTGGAGCCATGTTCATTGCAACAAACATGGCGATCCTTATGGAAGTGTTCCCCGCACAGCAGCGGGGAAGAGTGCTGGGCTATTCTGCCATGTGCACCTATATCGGCCTGTCGCTTGGCCCGGTGGTGGGCGGTCTCCTGATCCACTATTTCTCCTGGCACGCGATCTTCTTTGCCACCTCTTCTGTGGCGTTCTTCATCTTTGTCATCGCGATGATCAGCACCTCAAAGCTGCTGAAGGTGAGAAACCAGGCAACAGAGGGCAGCAGGGTTAATCCCGTGAGCATTGCCCTTTACATGACCGCGATGCTCGCGTTCATGTACGGCTTCACGGTTTTTGGCCAAAGCATCTATTCCTATTTCATACTCGCGGCGGGTTTGCTATTGCTGCTCTTCTTTGCCCGGCATGAGCTGCGGGTTACTTCACCGGTCATCGCTGTAGGGCTGTTCAAGAACAACCTCAACTTCATATTCTCCAACATCGCAGCCTATCTGAACTACGCTGCCACAGGCGCGCTGTCATACATCCTCACTCTTTATCTTGTGGTGCTCAGAGGGTTCCAGCCAGACACCGTGGGGCTCCTGCTTATCATACAACCTGCTTTGATGGCCATCATCTCGCCCATCATGGGACGGCTTTCCGACAAGCGGTCGCCGTTTCTCATCTCATCTGTTGGCATGGCGATCTGCACAGTGGCTCTGCTGCTCTTCCTGTTCTTGAATGAGGACACATCGCTTGTCTTCATTGTTGTCAACCTTTTGATTGTGGGTGTTGGCTTTGGCACCTTCTCGTCTCCCAACACCAATGCTGCCATGTCCTGCGTCACGCCAAAGGACTATGCGGTAGCCAATTCCATCCTCGCAACCATGCGGCTGCTTGGACAACTCTCAAGCATGGCCGTCATCACCATAATCATCCACTTCACCATAGGCAACGCACTTATCAGCGAGGCAGGAAACGCTGGCATGATGAGCGTCTTCCACACCACGTTCATAGTCTTTGCCCTGCTCTGCCTGTTGGGTGTCCTGCTGTCACTGGGCAGGAAACAGAAGAGGCAACAATGAGCCCAGGTCTCCTGTCGCCGCAGACGCCTCACTCCTCGTCAGCTGCGAACACCGGCCTGCTTGGCGGCTCCTTGCCCAAGGGATAAGCCTGCCCATCCTCTATCCTGATGTAGCCCATGTCTTCAAGCGCATCAAGCAGCACGCCAACAAAGACGGGCGTCAGCTTGGGCGCGATGCCGGTCCTCTGGAACTCGGTGAACCTGTCGAGGAGCTCATCCGTCCTGATACCCGGCTCCGCCTCGATCTTCTCAAGGACCGCAATAGACCTCCTGTAGAACGGCCGGGCATACTCGCAGTCGCTGAGGTCTATGGGCACGCAGGTGAAATGCGCAAGTATCCGTGTGTCGGCGCAGGCGAAATGATGGCCCCGCGCGCGTCCCTTGGCAGACGCGTTCAGGGCGATTCCCTTACCCTCAACAGGGCGAAAACCCACGCCGTCGTATTTCTCCATCTCAGGGTCACGTACATCGGCCCCCCGATAGCGAAAGGCGATGGTCTCGGTGAACCTATGACCCAAAAGGAAGACGCCGTTGACTATCGGCATCATGGAGGCGATAAGACCGGGGCATATCCTGCCAGTGAAGGTCTCGCCGTCGTAGTAGATCTCATCCCCAACCTTGTAGTTGAAATGGCAGGGGTGCGCTTCCTCGTCAAGGATGAACTCCTTCAGCGTGCATTTGACTTTGTACATGGACACTTCCTCCAATCCCATATTTCTCCTGGGACAAATGATACTCCAAGAGCAGAGGAATGCTATTTGATTCACCCGGTTGTTTGTGTGTGAGGAAGCGGCGGTGCGCAGATAAGAGGGGACGATAAGGGATCGTCCCCTCTGCTTGGAACCCTATTGGTTGGGAACTACACCGATGATCTCGCGGACGGTGGCATCAGGGTCGACGCTGAGCGTGCCGGTGCAGTCCACGCGGTCTATGATACAGGCGGGGCCGATGATGATGTCCTGGCCGCTGACAGTCTTCGCCCGCACGCCCCTCAGCTCGATCCTGGTTGCCTCGATGAGGTCGACCCGGGAGAAATCCTTGTCGGTGAAAGCCTCTCTTACCTTCATGACAAACTTGAACAGGCCGGCTTTCCTGAAGGACCTGATGGTTATCCTGTCGCCCACTATCTCCCGCGCATTGATGAAGCCCTCGGCCTCGATGACGTCTGCCGATACCTGGCTCTCAGCGGTGAGGATGCCGTCGCACTTGATATAATCCGCCTCTACCTTAACGCCGCGAACGGTGACAACCCCGTCGACATCGGCCTTCTTGACCCGCAGGTTGCCATGGATGGTGACAACCCCATCAAAGTCGATGCTGTCAGCGCGGATGTCACTGCTTGCCGTGAAGACCCCGTCGATGTCGATGAGATTGGCTTCTATCGGCCCTTCAGAGGTGCAGACGCCGTTGATGGACAGCTCGTCGAAACTACCTCCAGGAAAGATGACAACCCCGTCGATCCTGCTTTTTCCCTGCTTCGCGTTCTGTTCGTATTTTCCCGTTCCGCTATAACGTGTATACATCATGCTGTCCTTTCATCCTTGAGTCTACGTATCCTTGTAGCGACGTCTGCGACCTGCAGGGTCTCGACAAAGGAAACGCCTCGGTCTGTTGCTAGCCAGGTCGCCTGTGAGGCGACTATGAAGTGCCAGCTGTCTGCGGCCTTGGCAAGCGTCATGGTGCTGGGGATTTGCGTGCTGCTGGCAACGGCATATAGCGCGTCGTCGATGAGTGAGACGGCTTCGGCCAGCTTGAGCTTTGCCCGTATCGTCATCTCATGAAGGCCGACAACTGCCGCGAAGCTCTCCCAGCTCAACTCTGTTATCGTGGCTGGCGCCTGCAGGCTGTCGACGAACTCCTCGTTCATGTCGGACAGGCTGAGCAGTGATTCGCGGATCTGGTAGACGCGTGCCTTGTTGGCCAGGTCCTCGCGGATCTCATCCAGGGAATGCGTGTCCTTTTGTGCGAGTATCTCCTGCACGCGCTCCAGCATGCGGTCGCGGGGGAAGAAGGTTTCCTGCCCGGTGAACGCGGAGCGCTTGATGAACCAGTCCTCGGGGATCAGGCCTTCACGTTTCCAGCGGTATAGCTGTCCGTAGGAGATGCCGGTCTCGCTCAGCAGGTCTTTCTTTGAGATCTCTTCCATGTCTGCGCCTCCTATCCTGTGGGGTGGGGCTCTTGAGAGCGAAACAATGTTTTGTTGCGAGCATCAGTGTAACAATGTTATGTTCCGCTGTCAAGAAGATTTTATGACAAAGGGGACGGTCCCTTTTGTCATGTGTGTCAGGGGGACCGTCCCCCTTGGGGCTCTCCCGTTGCATATGCGGTTGTGCGACACTTCTCTAGGGGCGCTTATGCCTTTCCGTCACAACCCAACACGTTGCTGATCTTGTGAGCGACCATGTCCTTCACGGCTTGACGGGCAGGGGCCAGGTACTGACGAGGGTCAAAATGTGACGGGTTCAGGGCGAAATGCTTGCGGATGACCGCGGTCATCGCCATGCGGATGTCGCTGTCTATGTTGATCTTGCACACTGCACTCTTTGCCGCCTGGCGCAACATCTCCTCGGGGATGCCAATGGCTCCCGGCATATCACCACCGTATTTGTTGATCTCCTCAAGGAAGTTCTGCGGGACGCTGGACGAGCCATGCAACACAATGGGGAAGCCCGGAAGCAACTGGGTGATCTCCTCCAGGATGTCAAAGCGTAGCTGCGGCTTCTGCCCTGGCTTGAACTTGAAGGCGCCATGGCTGGTGCCGATGGCTATCGCAAGGGAATCCACGCCCGTTGAGCCCACAAACTCCTCAACCTCGCTTGGCCGGGTGTAGGAAGCGTCCGCCTCGGAGACGTTGACGTCATCCTCAACACCCGACAGTTGCCCCAGCTCGCCTTCCACCGTGACACCCTTGGAGTGGGCGTACTCCACAACCCTTTTGGTCAGCGCGATATTGTCCTCAAAGCTGTGATGGCTGCCGTCGATCATGACCGAAGTGAAGCCACCGTCTATGCAGCTTTTGCAGATATCGAAATCAGCCCCATGGTCCAGATGCAGCGCTATGGGGATGCTGGTCTCAGCCACTGCTGCCTCTACCAGCTTCATCAGGTAGGTATGGTTCGCGTATTTGCGCGCGCCTGCGCTGACCTGCAGGATCAGCGGCGCATTCAATTCCTGGGCGGCCTCGGTTATGCCCTGCACGATCTCCATGTTATTCACATTGAATGCGCCAACGGCATAGCCTTCTTCGTAGGCCCTCTTGAACATCTCTGTTGTTGTAGTCAGTGGCATGGTCATCCTCCCTTTTACTCGCATCTTTTGAGAGCGGCTCCACCCCTTAAGAAGGGGAACCAGCTGTCTTTCAGTATAGCGGTCATCCTGGACAAAATCAGGCCAAGAGCCAGCTCACCGGCACTTTCCCTCGGTTTGGTCCCAGATCCGATCCTAGCGGGATTTCTTGGTGCGGACGGTGAGCGCCATGTCGGCGGTGCCCTCACCCATGCTCAGGTCATAGAGCGTGTAGTTGTTCTTGCCACCGAACTTCGACTTGTACATGGCTATGTCTGCCAGCTTGACCAGGTCATTGTAGTCTTCGGTCTGCAGGGGGAACAGGGCGCCGCCAATGCTGAGGCCAACGCCATAGTCTTTGATAAAGGGTTGCAATTCCGCCTCTTCTGAGAAGTCCTTCAGCATGAGCTGGGCGTGCTGTTCCAGCTCTTCAGGCGTCGAGATGTCCGGGATGATCTGGAGGAACTCGTCGCCACCGGTGCGGGCGGTCAGGCCGTAGATCCCGCCCTTCTCGTTAACGATATCTGTGTGGTCATTGAGGAAGGTCGCGATAGCCTTGAGCAGGTCATCGCCGGTGTCATGCCCGGCCTTATCGTTCACGCTTTTGAAGTTGTCTAGGTCGATGAACAGAAGGCCAAAGCTGGCGTCGGTAGGCGCGTGCCTCCTGCTCCAGCCAGAGAGGTAGGTGAAGAAGAAGTTCCTGTTGAGCAGGCCGGTGATCGCGTCGTAGTTGGACATGCGGTAGAGGTGCTCCTCCATCTTCTGGTTGCGCCTGAGGGCGACGATCAAGAAGGCGAAGAGGATGCCCAGGGCGATGATGATGACGGCTATCAGGAGGATGGTACCGAGAAGGGCGGTCATGCGGCTGCGTGCGATGTAGGTGTCCTCGAAGTCCACGGCCACGATGCCCACTATCCGGTGCTCGTGGTAGATGGGGATGGCGCCCGTGTTATAGCTGCCCCATTCGTCCTGGACGTTCATGATGCCCGCGCTGTCCTGGCCGGCAAAGGCGGCCTCATGCACGGGGCTGAGCTCATAGAGGTCGAAGATGGGGTTGTCCAGAGTCCCCGCCTCCTCGTCGGTGTCCAAGATGAAGTAGAACTGTCCGTCTATCTCCTTGAGGGCATAGATATAGGTGGCGCCAACGCCTTGCTGCAGGGTACGCAGCTGGAGGATGTTCTTCTGGATGGCCTGGTTGTTTGCGTCGAAGTCCTGGGAGCTGTTGATGGACATGAACAGGTCGATGTCGATCTCGTTGCGCGCTGCGACGCAGGAGGCGATCAGTTCGGATTCGACGCTTTCTTCCAGGATGGCCTGGAGCCGGTTGTTGTTGTAGATGGTCAGGATGATGGTGACAACCAGGACCAGGATCAACAGCACGGCGACAATCAACATGGAACGCTGCCGGGACCGCTTGAATTGATGGCCCGAGATCTGTTCAGCCCTTGATATGGATGGCGCCTGTTTTGACAAAGATCCCCCAGATGGTCGTATCTGTCAGGATACGCCTAACACGTATCCATTATAGCTATAGAAAATAACAACATTGTAAAAAACGTCGTTTTACTCTCCTTTTCCCGCAGTGGCCTTTTGCTCCAGCTCTGCCTCATCCAACAGGAACAAACGGCCGTCAATCTCGGTAAAATAGCAGGCCTCACTTGGGCAGACCTGCAGGCAGGCGCTGCAGGCTAGACAGAAGGTCTCCAGGACAAGCACCTCTGTTGTCTCCTTATCAAAGGCACGCGCCTTGACTGGGCACACATCGATGCAATCTCCACAGAGCGTGCACTTCGACTTATCGGTCGCACTTACGGACAGCCGTACGTCCTCTGCGCTCAGGTCATTGCGCCCCAGGGCCTCCACAAGAGCATAACGGCTGGTAGAAGCAATAGGAGTGCGGTTCGCCTGACGCGGCTTCTTGAGCTCAGAGGACAGACGGGTGCGGTCGAAGCTCTTCCTGCGGTCGCGTTGGTATTGCACCTCATCCATCGCCTTGTTGCCGACAACCGCGTTCTCTTCCCAGGTTTGTCTGAGTTCGTCGAGAAAACCGGTGAAGATGCCACGCCTGTCCATGGTATTACCACTGGCAAGATAGGCCCGGACATTCGCCTTTCTGGTTTGGGGAAGCTCCTCAGCGCTGGTGATGATGCCAACCCTATGCCCCGACCATTGCTCAGCAGTGACGATCGCCTTCCCAAACAGGTCCTCGATGTTGTCGCACAGGTTCACCGGGCACTGTGCGCACTGCCCGGTTGGCAGAAAGACGCTGAGCGCTGTGAACCGCAAGGTCCCGATCTCATTGAGTATCGCGAACCATACCTCCTTGGCCAGCATGGCAAGGCAGGGCACCACAAGCAGGTGGTCGCTTGCTTTAGACTCCTCGATAAGCCTGAGCGCCCGGTGGGCCTCAAAGGGCTCATCAGTATGCGATCTCAGGCGCAGCAGGCCACAGGTGCGCTCGCAACACACCGCCAGATGGTCGATGCGCAGCGTTGCCTGCAGGGCATGACGCGTGAACTGCTGGCTGGTCCGTGTTGTACAGCCGATCGCGTTGACAGGGCAGATACCCACACAGGCAGCGCACCTCATGCATTTGGCATTGTCGATACGCGGGCGCCCATCCAGCTCGGTCTCAATGGCTCCTGTAGGACAGAACTCCGAGCAGATGGTGCAGGAGGTCGGTTTTCGTGTGCAGCGAAGGCACTGGCTTGTCAGCGCGATGACGTTACCGCTTCCAAAATCCGTGAAACCGGGATTATTCTCCTGTTTGATTTCAAGTGTCAACAGTTCAGTGTCCATAGCGATTAGTATAATCCATGCTCTGACTTCCTGTGGCGTGCATCTTGCACCTCTGCTTACGAAACAGGCCGGGAGGGAGGAACTGTCTTTATCACCCCGGGTTTGGCTTATTGTCACCCCAGACTTGTTTCTCTGTCACCCCGGTCTTCATGACAAAGGGTGACAAAGGGGACGGTCCCTTTTGTCATATGAAGCCCGGGGTGACAATATGACAAAAGGGACCGTCCCCTTTGTCATAATACCCTTTGTCATATATGCCACCCCCTCCTTCACTGCCGCTCTTTCCCTCATCTCCCGGGAGATACTGGCAATCCGTATAATATGTTGGGGTCTGATAGTGGCGCGAGGGGCTATGAAGGGCATGACAATGACTATAGGAACTAATACAGGAGAGGCCTTTGAGGCCTTCACGGCGACCATCGCGCAGCTGCGCTCGCCTGAGGGCTGCCCCTGGGACCGTGAGCAAACCCACGCCTCCATCGCCCGCAACATGGTGGAGGAAGCCTACGAAGCTGTTGACGCGATAGACCGCGATGACCTTACGGATCTACGAGAAGAACTGGGCGATGTGCTGCTGCAGGTGGTGTTGCAGTCCCAGATGGCCAGCGAGAAGGGCGCGTTCACCATCGCTGACGTGCTGGGTGACATCAACGATAAGATGGTTCGGCGTCATCCGCACGTCTTTGGTGACGAAGCAGCCTTTGCCGCCGCCCATCTCAGCGACGAGCAGATCCAGCGCATCCAGGCGGCAAAGACGCCAGGCAAGGTGCTTGACCTGTGGGACCAGATCAAGCTTGAGGAGAAGCGGCAGAAGGCGGCGCGCAAGGGCGGAAGCACAGGCGCAGGTGGAGGCAGAGACACGGGTGGGGGCACAGATGCAGGCGCCGACACGGTAAGCGAGGGCTTGCTCGACGGCGTCCCCCGTGCGCTACCTGCCCTGATGCAGGCCCAGGACATCAGCCGGAAGGCCGTATCGGCGGGCTTCGAATGGCCAGATGTCGCGAGTGTGTGGGATCAGGTCTTCTCGGAGATCGAAGAATACCGCGCGGAGGATAAGGGCAGCGCCGCGGCAGCGGAGGAGTTTGGTGATGTGCTTTTCTCGCTGGTGAACGTCGCTCGCAAGGAAGGCATCGACGCTGAGAGTGCGCTACGCGCAACCTGCCGGAAATTCCGCGAGCGTTGGGCTATCATGGAGGACAGCGCGCACAGGGGCGGAAAACACATCTCCGCCTGCTCGGTAGAAGAGCTTGAGGCGCTTTGGCAGGACGCGAAAAAGAAGGAAATGCAGGGACCTGTGGCTGTGATAGCCACGCAGCACTGAAAGCGCTGGCGTAGATTGCCACGTCACGCAAGCGCTCCTCGCAATGACGGGGAGGCAAGGCCGGGCAGCGAGTGTCCGCAACAGACGGACACAGGAATGGAGGAATGACAATGAGCAATATCATCGATGTCTGGGGCCGCGAGGTACTTGATTCGCGCGGCAACCCCACGGTTGAGGTGGAGGTCATCTTGGATGACTACTCCTTTGGGCGTGCCGCGGTGCCATCCGGGGCCTCAACAGGGGCCTTTGAAGCCTGTGAGCTGCGGGACACAATAAACGCCCGCTATCTGGGCAAGGGCGTGATCGCAGCTGTTGACCACGTCAACGAGGAGATAGCGGACGCGCTGCTCGACATGGACGCAAGCGACCAGCGGGGCATTGACGCGGAGCTCATGGATCTTGACGGCACGCTTAACAAGAGCAACTTTGGGGCGAACGCCATTCTGGGCACCTCGCTGGCCGTTGCCAAGGCTGCGGCTGAGTCCACCGAACTGACGCTGTATTCCTACATTGGCGGCGTGAACGCGCACCTTTTGCCCACGCCCATGATGAACGTTTTGAACGGCGGTGTGCATGCCGATAACAACGTGGACTTCCAGGAGTTCATGATCATGCCGGTGGGCGCTGGCAGCTTTGCCGAGGCGCTGCGCTGGTGCGTTGAGATCTACCACACGCTGAAGACCGTGCTCAAGGAGAAGGGCCTTTCAACGGCTGTAGGCGATGAGGGCGGTTTTGCCCCCAACCTCGCCACCAACGAGGAGCCCCTGGCGCTGCTCTCTGACGCGGTTGCCCGTGCCGGTTATACGCTGGGCGAGCAGATCGTCTTTGCGATGGACCCGGCAAGCACCGAGTTCTTCGACGCGAAGCGTAAGCTCTATGTGCTGGCGGGCGAGGGCCGCGAGCTCACCAGCGAGCAGATGGTGGATTATTGGGAGGCGCTTGCCGAGAAGTACCCCATCATCTCGCTTGAGGACGGCATGGCCGAGGAGGACTGGGACGGCTGGAAGCTTCTGACCGACCGGTTGGGCAGCAAGGTGCAGCTGGTGGGCGACGACCTCTTTGTCACCAACCCCGAGCGCCTGAGCAGGGGCATCGAGCTGGGCGTGGCGAACTCCATCCTCATCAAGCTGAACCAGATAGGCACGCTGACCGAGACGCTCGACACCATCCAGATGGCCAAGCAGGCCGGCTATACCTGTGTTATCTCCCACCGTTCGGGCGAGACAGAGGATGTCACCATTGCCGATCTGGCTGTGGCCGTAAACGCCGGGCAGATCAAGACGGGCGCGCCGGCGCGCACCGACCGCGTTGCCAAGTACAACCAGCTGCTTCGCATAGAGGAAGAGCTGGGCGAGGCTGGGCAGTATGCCGGGCGGGAAGCCTTCTACAACCTGAAGTGAGCTGACGGGTAACACAAAGGAAAGCTTGCTGAACCAGCGCGCTGAACCAGCGCGCTGGGTCATCAACTGGATCACAACAAGACAGAGGTATTCGGGACGATCATGGCTTTTGAGAATTATCTGAACAGGAACACCAAGCGGATGAACAAGCTGGTGGCCGACTTCTTCAAACAGGAGGCGGCTCCGGATATGGTGCGCTACCTCTATGGGCCATTGGCGGAGTACTCCGCCAATGGCGGTAAGCGCCATCGTCCGCTTATCTGCGAGCTCGCCTGTCAGGCGGTTGGAGGCGATCCCACCCTGGCGCGCAGCGCCGCCGCTGCCATCGAGCACTTCCACACCGCAGCCCTCATCCACGACGACATCGCCGATGAGTCCACCCTGCGCCGAGGCAGGCCCTGCATACACCTGACCCAGGGCGAGGGCCTGGCCATCAACGCGGGAGACCTCGCCTTATCCCAGGTCACCGGTCTTGTCGTCAATGATGAGAACCTTCCGGACAACATCAAGCTGCGCGTCCTCAGCGAGCTGGTAGAGATGACCACGCGTACCATCGAGGGGCAGGCGCTGGATATCGGCTGGGCGCGCGACGGCCGCTTTGACCTGACACTTAATGACTATCTGGACATGGCCTCCCACAAGACGGCCTATTATTCCGGCGGGACACCGCTGGCTGTGGGCGCCATTGTGGGCGGCGGATCGGACACAGAGGTTGAGGTGCTGCGCAACTTTGGCATGGCAACCGGGCTTGCCTTCCAGATACAGGATGACCTCCTCAACCTCATAGGTAAGAAAGAGGAGGTCAAGAAGGATTTCCGCAGCGACATCACCGAGGGTAAGCGCACCCTGATCGCCGTGCATGCCATCCAGCACTCCGCGCAGTCCAAGGAGCTGGTCACCATCCTCGCCTCCCACACCACGCAGCCAACCATGTTGGCCATTGCCGTGGACATCATGGAGCAGGCAGGCTCCCTGGAATTCGCGCGCGATTACGCTATCGGCCTGGTGAACAACGCGCAGGCTGAGCTGGCACAGTCCCTAAATCCCAGCAAACCGCGCGACCTGCTGCTTTCCATGGCTGACTTCTTCATCAATCGGATGAACTGAGAGCGGATGGACTGAGGCGCCTTGAGAATGCGTATAATTGTGGGATGTATCCCTGGCTGATGGTTAGACGATGACAGAATTCATGCACATAGAACAAGGCTCCGAGGGGCTGGCAGTCAAAGACGTGCAGGAGCGCCTGCTGCTGCTGGATTTCAATCTGGGCGGCGAGACCCAGCACAGCGTCTTTGGCCCGGTGACCGCTGCGGCTGTCGCAGGGTTCAGAGAGCGCCATGGCCTGCCAGCTGGCACCGACGTCGACCTTGACACCTGGACGGCGCTGGTCGATGCGACCTTCACCTTTGGCGACCGCCTGCTCTACCTGCGCCTCCCGCATTTCCACGGGCGCGATGTCCTCACCCTGCAGAGCGCCCTGGCCTCTTTGGGTTTCTCCTGCAACTTCGACGGCATCTTTGGCGGCCACACAGAGCGGGCTGTCCGCGAGTTCCAGCAGAACGCCGGGCTCAGCAGCGACGGCATTGTGGGGTATTCGACCTTCAGTGCGATCAACCACCTGCGCCACGCCTGGGAGGGCAAGGACCCGCTGCTCAGGGAGGTACAGTCGTTGGGTTTCGCCCGGGCGGCTGAGGCGCTGGAGGGCGTTGCCATCTGCATCTACGGCACCGACGAGGTCGCACGTCGCATAGCGGAGCGCATCTCCAACCTGGCGATGGCCACCACCTCGGCCTCGCGCGTGGTCTGCGCGCAATCGCTGGCACAGGTGCCGGACGACTCAACGCTGATGATCGAGCTGTTCAGCTCTGGCATAGCCTTGGTTGACCTGGACATGCTGGCCACAAAGGGTGACCAGGGCATGTCTGATGCGCTTGCTGAACAGGAGACGGTCCCGCTGGTTGTCTTCGAGAACGACCTGACGATAAACGCGCGCCTGGCAACAGCGCTGGAATCGGTCACGGCCCAGCAGCCACGCATCAAGCTGTACCTGGCTTACGCCCCGCACGACGGCCTGGCTTTCTCTGCCCGCGAGGAGCAGCACGCCGCCATCGCCCTGCTCGACGCCATCTGCCTTAGTTTCACGGTACAATAATCACTTCAATTAAAGGACAGAATGGGGACGGTTCTATTTTGTCCTTGAAAAGGACTAAATAGAACCGTCCCCATTCTGTCCTGAGAACCGTCCCCATTCTGTCCTACTTAGGAGGAAATCAAAGCATGAGCGGCATCTGTGGGTTCATAGGCCCTGCAAACGAGGTTGAGAACAGGGAGCGGGTCCTGCAAGCGATGAAGGACCGCATCGCCCATCGCGGCCCTGATGATGAGGGCTCCCATTACGATAAGGGCGCAGCCCTGGGTTTTCGCCGCCTCTCCATCATCGACCTCGCTCACGGCCACCAGCCGCTGCTCAATGAGGATGGCACGGTTGTTGTCACCTGCGACGGGATCATCTATAACCATTTGGAGCTCCGCGCCGAGCTCAAGGCGCGCGGCCACCACTTTGCGACCAACACAGACGCGGAGGTCATCGTCCACGGCTGGGAGGAGTACGGCCAAGCCCTGCTCGACCGCCTCAACGGCATGTTCGCCTTCATAGTCTGGGACGCAAGGACCCAATCCGCCTTTGGGGCTCGGGACTTCTTTGGCGTCAAGCCCTTCCACTTCACGCAGCGAGGCGACACCCTCATCTACGCCTCCGAGATCAAGAGCCTCTTCGCGTACCCGGGCGTCGCACCCCAGCTCAACCTCGAGGCCCTGGAACAGTACCTGAGTTTCCAATACTCCGCCCTGCCTGAGACCTTCTTCAAGGGCATCTTCAAGCTGTCGCCGGGTGAGTGCTTCACCTTCAAAGAAGGCGCGCTCACAACCCGCCGCTACTTTGACCCGCTGCCCGCTGCGACCACCGTTGCCGTGGTGCGTGAGAAGATGGCGCAGCATAACACAGCATCGCAGGCCAAGGGCGGGCTCACCTACGAAGACCCCTTCGCTTACACCGTAGACCAGGTGAAGCAGGTCATCGAACAGGCGGTGGACACCTGTATGCTCAGTGATGTGGAGCTGGGCTCGCTGCTTTCCAGCGGCATCGACTCAAGCTACATCGCGGCGCTCAACCCCAGCAAGCGCGCCTTCACTGTGGGCTTTGAGACAGCTGACGGCGTGAAGTACAACGAGATCTCCTACGCAAAGCTAGCCGCCGACGAGCTGGGCAAGACGCACATCAGCCGCGTCATTACAGCGGAGGAATACTGGGACAGCGTGCCGCGCATCATGTACCACATGGACGAGCCGCTGGCCGACCCCTCTGCTGTGGCGCTGTACTTCCTGCATGAAATGGTTTCCAAGGACGTGAAGGTGGTCTTCTCCGGCGAAGGTGCAGACGAGTTCTTTGGCGGCTACCCCATCTACCATGAGCCATTAGGTCTGGCCGGCTTCCAGAAGCTACCGCGCGGCCTGCGCCGTGGCCTGGCCGCCATCGCACGGGCCATCCCCTTCCGCTTCAAGGGTAAGTCCTTCCTCAACCGCGCCGCCAAGACGGTGGAGGAGCGCTACATCTCCAACGCCTACCTCTTCACCGTGGCAGAGCGCGAAGCCCTGCTCAAGGCGCCCGTCAAGGCGCCACCGCCCGAGTCGCTCACCCAGCCCTTCTACGCGAAGGTCGCCGGTGCGCTCGACACCAACAAGATGCAGTACATCGACTACAACTTCTGGGTGCCCGGTGACATCATGCTCAAGGGTGACCGCATGGCTGCGGCACACGGCGTGGAAAGCCGCATGCCGCTTTTGGACCTGCGGGTCTTCGCCTTGGCAAACACCCTGCCACTGGAGTACCTGCTCAACGACGAGACCACCAAGCTCACCCTGCGCGCAGCCGCACACGACGTGCTGCCAGAGCGCATCACCACCAAGCCCAAGCTCGGATTCCCGGTGCCCACACGCGTCTGGCTCAAGGAGGATCGCTGGTACAACCGGGTGCGATTGGCTTTTGAGGGTGAGACCGCCCAGCAGTTCTTCAACACCGACCTTCTCGTCAGGCTTTTAGATGAACACCGCACCGGCAAAGCCGATAACAGCCGCAAGATCTGGAACGTTTACGTCTTTCTCGTCTGGTACCAGGTCTTCTTCTGATCAGCACGCCGGATTTGACATCTTTCTGAAGACTCTTTGACGGCGTTCTTGCCTAGGTGACAAAGCCGCAACAGCGGGCTTACGGCGTTGGGAAACTTGCCCAAATGGGAGTAATATGGCATTATTTGCAGGTGAAAGTCTGCGATTTTGAGAATTTGTACCTAAATAGAAGCAGCTCAGTAGCAGCGGGTACGCAAAGGCGTACCAGGAATATGAATAACCATCTATCGCTACTTTGCCTCTTCTTGTGAGGAGTTCTATCATGCACGACAAGGAATCGAACAAGGACAACGCGACCAGGCTCCAGTTCAGCCGCCGCACTTTTGCCGGTGGCCTTGTTGCTGCGGTAATCGCTGGCACCTTCAATCCCTTCATCTCCACTGCGGCCCATGCTGAGCCTACTTCGGCGGAGAAGCAGGCCGAGGCCGACGAGGTCACCAGGAAGCTTGAAGCCTGGGGACAGGAGCTTGACGAGGCTACCACAACCTACTATCTGGCGATAGAAGCCCATGATAACGCCATCGAAGCAATGGAAGGGGCCGAGGCCAGGATCCTGGCTGCCGAGGAAGAGATAACCCGCCTGCAAAGCAGGCTGGGCGCTCGGGCGACCTCCATGTACAAGCAGGGGCAATACAGTTTCTTAGAGGTGTTCTTTGGTGCCCGCAGCTTTGCGGAGTTCACCACCACCTGGGATCTGCTCAATATGGTCACCAATGAGGACGCGACTCTGATAGAGCAGAGCAAAGCCGCAAAACTTGATGCACAGGCAGCGCGCGATGATTTCGCGACACAGGAGCGGTTCGCCGCGCAGAAGCTTGCTGAGGCCGAGGAGATCAGGGAGCGTGCTGAGCAGATAGTGGCAGAGGGCGAGGCCCTGCTTGCCTCGTTGGAGGCAGAGGTCGCTGAGCTTCTTCAGAAGGAGAAGGAAGAGGAGGAGCGGCGCCAGAGAGAGGCTGCTGCAGAGGCCGCGCGTTTGGCAGCGCTTGCCAGCATGAACAGCGGCGGCGGCGGTGGGGGTTGGGGCGATGGCATCCCGGTCTTCACAGGCGGTGTGACGGACATCATCTGCCAGGCTGCCGAGTCACGCTTGGGCTGTCCCTATGTGTGGGCGGCAACTGGGCCCAATACCTTTGACTGCTCCGGACTTACGCAGTGGTGTTACCGGCAGGCGGGGATATCCATCCCCCGTGTCGACACCTCTCAGCGCGCAGCAGCTACGTCTGTGCTTCCCGTCAGCCAGGCAGAGCCAGGTGACATCATGTGGAAGTATGGCCATGTGGGCATCTATATGGGCGGCGGCGCCTATATCCACGCTCCCTACACAGGAGACGTGGTGCGTTATGCCTGGAATATGGACACCTGGACCAACGCCTGCCGCTACTGACAACCTGCCTTAATCCCCGCATTGTGGTATCATTTTTCCTAATTAAAGTAAGGAAATCTGATGCGCCACAAAAAATCAGACAAAGACTACCAGTGTGGGTCTCTGTTCAGCCGCCGCGTATTTGCCGGTGGTCTGGTTACCACTGCGGTTGCAGGCGCCCTCACCTCCTTTATCCCCACTTTGGCCTTTGCTGAGCCAAGCTCTGCAGAAAAGCAGGCTGAAGCTGACGAGGTAAAGAAGAAGCTCGATGCCTGGGCGCTGGAGCTTGATAGAGCCAGCACAACGTATTACCAGGCCCTGGATGCCTATTATGCCGCCCTGGAAGCCATGGAAGAGGCAGAAGGGAGGCTGCAAGCTGCCGAGGCTGAGATAACCCGCCTGCAGCAAAAGCTGGGCAGCCGCGCATCATTCATGTACAAGCAGGGGCAGTTCAGCTTTTTGGAGGTGCTCTTTGGCGCCCACAGCTTTTTTGAGTTCACTACCACCTGGGATCTGCTCAACACCCTCAACAGTGATGACGCGGCTCTGATAGAACAGAGCAAAGCAGCGAAGACCACGGCGCAGACCGCCCGTGAGGATCACATGGCACAGGAGAAGCTGGCTGCCCAGAAACTCATCGAGGCCGAGGAGATAAGGGCGCATGCCGAGCAGATCGTCGCCGATTATGAGGCAGAGCTCGCCTCGATGGAGGCAGAGATAGCCGCACTCCTGGAGAAGGAACGCGAAGAAGAGGAGCGTCGTCAGCGAGAGGCAGCAGCGGCTGAGATGGCTGCGAACAACGGAGGCAGCGGTTGGGGCGACGGCGTCCCGGTCTTCTCCGGCGGTGTCACCGACATCATCTGCCAGGCTGCTGAATCGCGTCTGGGCTGTCCCTATGTGTGGGCGGCAACAGGCCCGGACAGGTTCGATTGTTCAGGGTTGACGCAGTGGTGCTATGCCCAGGCAGGCGTTTACATCACCCGCACCGACTCCTCACAGCGCTCGGGTGCGTCCTCAGTGCTGCCGGTCAGCGATGCTCAGCCAGGCGACATCCTCTGGGAGCCGGGCCACGTGGGTATCTACATGGGAGGGGGGAGCTATATCCACGCCCCTCAACCCGGCGAATACGTCTGCTACGGCTATAACATGGGCAAGTGGCACAACGCCTGCCGCTACTGATTTCATTACGAGTCGAATAGTGGTGACGCAAGCCGTCTACTGTTTTGTGTAACTCTCCGTCATTGCGAGCGGAGCCGCCAGAGGCGGCGCAGCGCGGCAACCCAGGGCACCGATCTGCGGTTTTGGGCAGGATGGTTGAAGTCAGCTCAGCCTTTATCGTCAGCCGCTCTTCTTCTGCGCGTCCTTAGCGCGGCTGCTCTTCACTTTCCTCGAGCTGATGAACCAGATGGTCGCCGCTGATCCCACCAGGGCCGCAATGGTGTCTACCAGCCAATCCATGACGTCGCAGTGCCGTCCGGTGAACTGCTGGTGGAACTCGTCGCTGGCCCCATACAGGGAGCAGATGACAATGGCGATGAGGGCGGTCTTCCACAGGGCCCGTTTTGGGCTGTGCAGGGCAAGGGTGACGAGAACCGCGAAGATCGCGTAGAGGAAGAAGTGGGCGACGGTGTTGAGGAAGTCCGGGTGGGGCGGGAATCCGCTGCCGGGAATGGACGACAGGCCAAAGATCAGGGCAGCCCAGAGCACGGACAGTATGATGGCGACGATGCGCAGGGTTTGCTTGGGTTTCTCCCTGAGACCGCTGGTTGGCATGGACGATACAACTCCTTTTGTTGATAATAGGTCGGGACAGTAACACCAGTATAGCGTTTGAACTGATTGTCTGGTAGGATACTGCACTTGTCGGGATGTGGCTCAGCTTGGTAGAGCGCTCGGTTCGGGACCGAGAGGTCGCAAGTTCAAATCTTGTCATCCCGACCAGCTGACGGCAGGGTGCTTGGGCACCCTGCCGTCAGCTGCTTGCGTAGCAACCTCTTCGCCTCCGTGCAAGAATCTCTGTTTTAATGCTATATTGAAAGCTGTGATTGCCTTAGGGGCTACCAACGCTATCGGCAAACTACCAAGGACAGGCTTCAGATTTAGGAGGGATTCTTTGTGAACCAGATCGAGAAAGCATTGATGCACGCACTTTTTCTCCACCCGCACCACAACTCCGACAAGACAATCGATTTCAGCAAGTTCGGAGCACTCAACAACAAGGTCAACCAGAAGCACCCAGGGCTTATCCTGGTTGAGCCGGCTGATAACGACGATGCGGGCGTATTCGAGATTCCAGGCACGGGCGTACGCATGGTCTTCAAAACAGAGAGCCACTGTTCTCCCTGCGTTGTCGAGCCCTATGGCTCAGCGGTGACCTGTCTCACCGGCTGTGCCCGTGACGTGGTTGCCATGGGCGGCGAACCACTGGTAGCTACCGACTTCATTGGCACACAACCGCCCGAGAATGAGCTTTTAGTAGGCCCCTGTGGATTCATTGGTGACGGAAAGACCTGCACCTGCGGCAACTGTAAGCCCATGACAAGCATGGATAGGGTGCAGCTGATGCTCGACGGCTTCCGTGAAGGCTGCGAGGTATTAGGGATAGGTGTGGTAGCTGGCGGTTTCTCTACCTCGTTTGGTGATATCGTCCCGGCGCTTGTCGGATCGGTTGTCGGCAGGCTTGTCACGGATGAGCCATTGAGAAAACCGGCGAGAAACGTTGGAGACAAACTCATCCTTATCGGCAATACCAGCAATGATGGTAATGACACAGCCTTTAGAGCAGGATTCGCGGACGTGATGCTTCCGGCGCGGCCTTTGTTCGAGGAGGAAAGAACCTCAATGGACGGGGCTTTGGCGGCGTTCAAGACAGGCAAGATCAATGCCTGTTCCGACCTTGGAGCTGCGGGCATTGGTGCGGCAGTGTGCGAGTCAGCGCGTTACGGCGGGCTGGGGGCCAGAATCGACCTGGCGCTTGTCCCGCTCACCGCAGAAGCTGCCGACAATAAACCCGAGGCAACACTGATCAATGAGACCCAGGCGCGCTATCTGCTGCATGTCAATCCGGCAGATGTAGAAGAGGTCCTGAATGCGATACGCGCGAATGGCGCCATTGCAACGGTGGTCGGGGAGATCAATGATACCGATGAGATAGTCTTCCTGTATGCCGATGAGGTGGTGGCGGTTATCCCCAATCATCCCTCTGACAGTGTGCTTGCAGAAATAGGCTAGGCAATCAACCATTCATGAATCAACATGCATGAATCCCCATCAGGTTATCTGGTGGGGATTCTGTTTCGGCTTGTAGGCTTAGGCTTAGGCTTAGGCTTATGAGACACAATTGCCCAGCCGCGCCACTCTGAACCAGGCTCCGCACACAGAGGAAAACCGGTTAGCATGGAGTAAATGCTCCCAATCGACTATACTATTTCGATTGTCTTTGCGCGTAGTTTCCGGCAAAACAATTCCGAAAGCCGGGGGTGACGGAGGCATTGCCTCAAAACATCACAAGGAGAAAGATTTGGAGAAAGATTTGAGAGGAGAGTTCCAATGAGTGAGAATGTGTTCGACAGACGGAAGTTCTTGCAGCTATTGGCTGCAGCAACAGCAAGTGTGGGAGCGTTCAACCTGGTAGGCTGCGGCGGCGGCGGCAACGCCGGTGGCGGTGGCGGTGGCGGTGGCGGAGGGGCCACGGACACGGTTATCTACGCACAGGGCGCCGAGCCTCGCGCCTTGGATCCAGCGCTCTTTGACGACGGCGAGTCCGCAAAGCCGTCATTCTGCATCTATGAGAGTCTCTACAGATACGGCGACCGTGACGCATCGGTGCACCCGTGCCTGGCGCTTGAGCTTCCCGACATCTCGGCTGATGGCCTGATCTACACCATCAAGCTGCGCGAGGGCGTCAAGTTCCACGACGGGACAGACTTCGATGCCGAGGCAGTCAAGGCCTCTGTGGAGCGCCAGCTTGCCCCCAACCTCACCGAGGATATGCCCTATGCCACCTTTGTCTTTGGCGAGGAAGCAGCTGGTATCGGTGTCAAGACGGTCGAGGCGATCGATCCTTACACCGTCAAATTCACCATGCGCACACCATCGGCCTCCTTCCTCAAGAACCTGGCCATGTGCATTGCCGCGCCCATCGTCTCGCCCTCAGCGCTTGACGCGCACAAGAACGACCTGAGTGAGGCGCCCTGCGGCACCGGCCCCTACAAGTTCGTCTCCTGGACCAAGAGCGACAACGTCAAGCTCGAGGCCTTCGAGGATTACTGGGACACCGCGAACAAGCCAAAGACCAAGAACGTCGTCTTCAAGGTCATCCCCGAGAACGCCACGCGCGTCACTGCGCTTCTCAACGGCGAGGTCGACATCATCGACGGCGTGGACGTCTCCATGGCCGACCAGATCAAGGGCGCAGGCTACAATCTGTTCGCCGAGGACGGCATGACCATCAACTACATGGCCTTCAACACCAACAGCGGTGTCTGCACAGACCAGGAGGTGCGTCAGGCGCTAGCCATGGCTGTCAACGTCAATGAGCTGGTCACCACGCTGTACGGCGAGTATGCAACCCCCGCCAACACCGTCATGCCCATCTGGATGGCCCCGTACGATAAGGACATCCCCTTCAGCCCCTTTGACCCCGCAAAGGCCAAGGAGACCCTGGCAGCCAAGGGCATCACCAAGCTCAGCTGCCTGACCTATTCCAATCCTCGTCCCTATAACACCAAGAACGGCCAAGTCCTTGCCGAGACGATCCAGGGTTACTTTGCTGCCGCAGGTGTGACCATGAGCATCACACCCTTTGACTGGACAACGTATAAGTCCAAGCTGCAGACCGATGAGTACGACATCTGCTTCTATGGCTGGACGGGCGACAACGGCGACCCGGACAACTTCATGAACCTGCTGGCTGACTCCAACTGGGCCATGAACGTAGCCCGCTTCAATGACGCTGACTACAAGGCCCTCATCAAGAAGGGGCTGGAGACCAATGAAGGCCCCGCGCGCGATGCCGTCTACAAGCAGTGTGAGGAACTGGTAGCTGAGAAGAGGCCGTGGCTGACCATCAGCCATTCCAAGAACCTCTGTGGCTTGAATCCCAAGATCAAGAACTTCTTCTACCATCCAACAGGAGTCGCTCTCATGCGCGACGTCAGCAAGGATGCCTGATTTTAGTTGAAGCTACCTCCAAGTGAGGGATAAGAAGTTATAATGGAGCCGGAGCTTGCCTTGAGGGATATAAGCTCCGGCTTCGTTTCATGTTAATAACACCTGGATAAGGGGAGTCTGTGCTCAAGTACATCCTCAAACGGATACTTATGGTGATTCCTGTCCTGCTGGGTGTTTCCGTAATCATCTTCCTCATCACCCGCGTCCTTGCTCCGGATCCAGCGCCAGTGGTACTGGGTGAGCATGCGACACAGGAGGCCATGGCTGCCTGGCGGGTGGAACACGGGCTCGCAGACCCCATCTGGCTCCAGTTCGTCAACTTCATTGGCAACGCGGTCCAAGGCGATCTGGGCACTTCCTACTACACACACCAGCCCGTCACACGCGAGATCGCCGCCCGTTTCCCCGCAACGGCCGAGCTCGCCATCTGTGCGATTATCGTTGCTGCCCTGATAGGCATCGCCTTGGGCGTCATAGCCGCCGTGCGCAAGAACAAGGCAGCTGACCACGCCAGCATGCTGGTCGCTCTGGTAGGCGTCTCGATGCCCATCTTCTGGAGCGGCATCCTGCTCATCATCCTCTTTGCGGGCATCCTGCACGTGCTTCCCTCAAACGGGCGTGTGGCTCCCATGCTCGAACCCAGCGGGGGGACCAGGTTCTTCATCATCGACACCCTCATGAGCGGCGACATGGAGGCTTTCCGCGACGTCCTGCGGCATCTTATCCTGCCAACGCTGGCGCTCTCGCTGTACTCTATGGCCATCATCACCCGCATGACCCGCTCCAGCATGCTCGACACGCTCAACGAGGACTACATCCGCACCGCCCGCGCCAAGGGCCTCAAGCAACGCGTGGTGAACATCCGGCACGCCCTGCGCAACGCCATGCTCCCGGTCTCAACGGTCATCGGGCTGCAGTTTGGCAGTCTTTTGGGCGGAGCCCTGCTCACTGAGACGGTCTTCTCCTGGCCAGGCATAGGCAAGTTCGCTGTTGACAGCGTATTGAAGAGCGACTTCCCGGTTGTACAGGGCGTGGTCTTGCTGGTAGCGGTCATCTTTGTCTTCATGAACCTTGCCGTTGACATCATCTATGCCTTCTTGGACCCCAAGATCAAATACGGCAACAAGGAAGAGGGGTGACGGCATGGCTGATACCAAGCTGACCGCAAACCCCACCTTGGATGGAGTGGCGCTCAAGAAGAACACGGAGAAACACGAGAGCATCCTGAAAGACGTCTGGGAGGGTGTCTATTCCAACAAAGCGGCGTTCGTCAGCCTCTGCTTCATCATCCTCCTCGCGGTAATCGCCATAGTCACCAAGCTCTTCCCGCAGGTACTGCCCTATGACCCCAATCTCCAGAACCTGAGCCAGGCACTCCTGCCGCCCTCCCTGGAGCATTGGTGCGGCACCGACCAACAGGGCCGCGACATCCTCACACGCATTCTCACCGGCACGCAGATCTCACTCACTGTGGGCTTCGCTGCAGTTGCGATCTCGCTGGTAACCGGCGTTCTGCTCGGCTCCATTGCCGGCTATCGCGGCGGCGCCACCGACACCATCATCATGCGCTGCATGGACATGATGCTCGCCATCCCCTCCATCCTCTTGGCTATTGCCATCATGGCGGCGCTGGGGAAGGGTGTCGAGAAGGCCGTCATCGCCATCGGGCTGGTGGCCATCCCCGAATACGCGCGCATAGTGCGCAGCGAGATCCTCTCCATCAAGGAGAGCGACTACGTTGCCGCCGCCCGTATCATCGGTGACACCGACTTCCAGATCATCCTGCGCCATATACTGCCCAATGTCCTGCCCTCCATCATCGTCCGCGCGACGCTGGGCGTCTCCATGGCCATCCTCGACACAGCGGCTCTGGGATTCTTAGGACTGGGCGTGCAACCACCGCTCGCAGAATGGGGCGACATGCTTGGCCGCGGCCGAGCCGACATCTTCCGCGCACCTTGGCTCATGACCTTCCCGGGCCTGGCCATCATGCTCACCGTGCTCGCGTTCAACCTGCTTGGCAACGGCATACGCGACGGCCTCGACCCCAAGACGCGGAAGAGGTAAGCCATGTTGTTATCGGTAAAGAACCTCTGCACAGAATTCCCCATCAAAAAGGGCGTGATCCGCGCCGTGGAGGACGTGAGCTTTGAGCTTGATACCGGCCAGACCCTCGCCATTGTGGGCGAGTCGGGCTCCGGCAAGTCGGTGACCGCTCTGTCCATCATGGGGCTGCTCTCCGACGCCGGGCACGTCAGCGGCGGGACCATGACCTTCAACGGCAGGGACCTCAGCACGCTGTCCGAGAAGGAATACCGCGAACTGCGCGGCAACGAGATGGCGATGATCTTCCAGGAGCCGATGACCTCCTTGAACCCCGTGTACCGCGTGGGCGACCAGATAGTGGAGTCCATTCGCACACACACAGACCTGAACCGCAGACAGGCAAGAGCCCAGGCAATAGAGCTGCTCCATCGCGTGGGCATCCCCTCGCCCCATCTTCGTGCCCACGATTACCCGCACCAGATGTCCGGCGGCATGCGCCAGCGTGTCATGATCGCCATGGCGCTGGCCTGCAACCCCAAACTGCTCATCGCAGATGAGCCTACCACGGCCCTCGACGTCACCATCCAGGCGCAGATACTCGACCTTATCCGTCGCCTGCGCGAGGAAACCACCATGGCGGTGCTGCTCATCACCCATGACCTGGGCGTGGTCTCCGAGACCGCCGACAACGTGGTGGTCATGTACTGTAGCCAGGTGGTGGAGACAGCCGAGGTACGCTCCCTGTTCGACCACCCGCTCCACCCCTACACGCTTGGCCTGCTCAAATCCATCCCCAGCCTGGAGGATGACGATACAGACGTTGATGGAGCCAGCGGCGACTCTCAGCGCCTGTACATGATACGGGGCTCGGTGCCTGACCCGCTTGAGATGCCACCAGGTTGCCACTTCTCCGATCGTTGCGACCAGTGTTTCGACCGCTGCCGCCTTGAGTCGCCACCGCTTGTACAGGTGGGCGACCACAAGGTCCGCTGCTTCCTCTTTGAAGAGGAGTCCAGCTCATGAGCGGACAAATCAACAGCGACATCCTGGTGGATGTGCAGCACCTCACCAAGCGCTTCGCCAGCGACACCAGCCGTATCAGGCGGACCCGGAGCTATGTGCAGGCAGTCAGTGACGTAAGTTTCCAGATCAAACGAGGCGAGGCCTTTGGCCTGGTAGGCGAGTCGGGTTGCGGAAAGACCACCATAGGCAAGATGCTGGTCAACCTCATCAGGCCCACTTCTGGGTCGATCTTCTTTGATGGCGTCGACCTTGCTGCCTTAAAACCGGCAGAGCGGAAACCCTACTGCCGTGATATCCAGATGATCTTCCAGGACCCCTACTCGTCGCTCAACCCACGCATGAGGGTAGGTGACATCATCGCCGAACCTATCATCACCAATAAGCTATTGCCCAAGAACCAGGTGGAAGACCGGATAAACGAGCTGCTCGAACACGTGGGTCTGGCAAACTACGCCCGCAACCGGTATCCCCATGAGTTCTCAGGTGGCCAGCGGCAACGCATCGGCATTGCCCGGGCGCTTGCCATGAACCCCAAACTCATCATCTGCGACGAGCCTGTCTCAGCTCTCGACGTGTCCATCCAGGCACAGGTCCTCAACCTGCTGGATGACCTTAAAGAAGAGTTCGGGCTGACTTATCTGTTCATTGCGCACGGGCTCAACGTGGTCAGGCATGTCTCTGACCAAGTGGGGGTCATGTACCTGGGCAAACTGCTGGAAGTTGCACCTAAGAAGGCGCTGTTCAAAGAGCCGCTCTCCCCGTACAGCCAGGCTTTGCTTTCCGCTGCGCCTTCGGTCGATGCCACCAAGAAGCGCGAGCGTATCATCCTGGAGGGCGACGTGCCCTCTCCCATCAACCCGCCGCCCGGCTGTCCCTTCTCAAGCCGATGCCACAAGAAACTCGAGGTCTGTGACGAGATAGAACCGCTTCTGGTCGAGCAGAAGGAAGGCCACTTCTGCGCCTGCCACCTCTACTGAGGACAGAAGGGGACGGTACGAGTGGGACAGGGGGGTGTGTCAGGGGGACGGTTCTAAGGACAGAAGGGGACGGTTCTATTTTGGCCTTGAAAAGGCCAAAATAGAACCGTCCCCTTCTGTCCTTAGAACCGTC
>WRHL01000006.1 GCA_009783245.1 Coriobacteriia bacterium | reverse complement strand
CTTTGAATGATTAGATTCCCTTGCTAAAGGATGATTATAGGCATTCAACCAGATTGGTGCTTGCGATTGGTGCCTGCATTTCCACTGATTCAGACGGAGAGTCTACGTTTTGCAGCGAAATCGAGGTTGTGCTGTGTGGTTTCTGCCTATTTTGGGGTTTTTTGACCTCATAATGGGTAAATCGGGGTGATTTCGAGGTGTTTGACACAGCACAAGTTCGATTTCGATGCAAAACGATACCACTTTGTCTTTTCTTGGTCGCGCGATGGGCGGATGCGCCTGGCGGAGTGCGGCCGCGCGGCTTGAGGCGCTGAGTGGGGGCTGAGCCGGGTTTGTCGTTATAAGGGCAGTGCGAAAAGCGTATCTATGCGCTGTGATAATCGAGCAACTCAGATAGCGTTGCCGTAGATTGCCACGCCCCGCCTGGGGCGGGGCTCGCAATGACGCGGGTGAGGGTTTAGAGCGAGGTGGCCTGGCGGCTGGCGAAGCGGATGCCGGCTACCAAGAAGCAGAGCAGGGCGAACAGGCTGAGGATGCCGCTTGAGAGGAGCCAGGCATCTGCGTTGCCTGCCGCGAGTTGCCTGACGCCGTCGACCAGCCAGAACTGCGGGGTGATGTGCGCGAACTGCTGGAGCGTCTGCGGGGCGTACTCGATGGGGAAATAGGCGCCGCCGAGCAGGCAGAAGATGGTCGAGACCGACAGGATGAGCCAGAGGCAGGCCATGCGGGTCTTGGAGATCAGCCCGACCACCAGCGCAAAGCCTACGCAGAACAGGGTGAAGAGCAGGCTCATGACCAGGATGGGGCCTACGGCGATGAAGTCGCCCAGGCCGTTTGCCAGGCAGAAGACCATGTAGATGAGCACCATGATGATAGCCGCAATAAAGCCGGCCGCACAGACGCCTATCACGTAGGACGCGGCGGAGACCCCAGAGACCTGCACGCGCTGGTAGGTGCGGTTGGCGCGGTCCTCGAAGACAATGTTGGCCATACCCACGGTGATGAGCGCGCTGATCATCACAAAGAAGCCGAAGAGCGTGACAAAGATGTCGCTGCTGTCGCGTCGCAGGACCAACTGCTCGTCGAGTTGGAGGGTGGTGACACTGGCCTGGGCCGAGCGCGCCTCTGCGATCAGCGCCTTGAGGCTTGACGCGTCGCCCTGTGCGTAGGCGGCAAGCACCTGCACGGAGGAGGTGTAGGCCTCAAAGTAGCTCTGGAGGAAGGCGCGGTTGGCGTAGTCGTCCATATAGGTGACGAGCAGGGCGCTGCTGGTGTCTGTGAGCAAGGCCTGCTCAAAGCCGGCGGGAACCTCGACGATGGCGGAGATCTTCTTGTCAACGAGTTGGCTCTGGAGGCTGCCCTCTTCGCCGGTGACGAGCTCCACGCCCAGGTCCTGGGTGAGGTAGCGCTCGAAGTCCGCTGAGACGGCGCTTGTATCGTTATCTATGTAGCCCAGTTGGATGGGGCTGTCAAAGCTGAACACCACGGAGACCAGGATGATGAGGACGGCGCCGAGCAGTATGCCGGCCACAGCGGAGGCAGCGACCAGGGCGCGCATGCGTTGGAGCGTGCTTTTCAGGATGAGCCCGGTGATCCTGAGGGTCCTCATGACACCACCTCCTTCTTTCTGAAGAGTGCTGAGCCGATGAGAGCCGCGATGACGATGAGCACAGCGCTGACCGCGAGCACCCACAGACTACGGGTGGTCTCACCAAAGAGCGTCAGGTCGAAGGCGGCCTGTTGGATAAGACTGGGCGGCAGGAAAGGCGAAACACTGGGGATGTTGATCTCCTTGGAGAAGGTGCCACAGAGGAAGAGTATGGGCCAGATGACAGGCATGAGCAGGATACCTGGGTTTATCTTGATGAAGATGCCCAGTATCAGAGCCAGCGACGAGCAGGCCATGCCGGTGACAAGCAGCATGACGAAGAGCAGCACGTTAAGCTGCCAGGTGGCGGCGTAGTGCGCCCCAAAGAAGGTGGTGGAGACAAACATGACCACGAGGATCTGGATGAGGTTGAGGGGCAACTGGCTGGCCATGTACTGCAAGAAGACCGAGGCGCGGTTAAGCGGACTTGCCAGCACGCGCCTGAGGGTGCCGTCCTTGCGGGCCTCGTAGAAGGACATGGCGCCGCTGAAGAAGGATCCCATGAAGAACATCATGACGATCATGGTGATGGCGTAGTAGTCCATCATGGTGCGCGAGATGCCAAAGTCCTTCTCCTCAACGCGCGCGGTGTCATAGATGTCTGTGCTCTCCAAGGTAGCCAGGGCGTTGGCTGCGTTCAGAGCCGCGGCGTTGGGGGCGGTAGCTCCTGTGGCGGCGGCCTCGGCGGCGGCCAGAAGGTCCACGATGGCGTGGGTCCTGACCGTTGAGATGCAGCTGTGGATGCGGGAGACGCTGGTGAAGATGGAATACACCGCCTTGTTCTCCGTGGTGTCCATGCCCTCATAGATATCTATGGCAAAGGGCTCGCGAAAGACGACAAGCGAGGTGATCTCTCCCCTCTCAAGCTGCTCCTTGGCCTGGTCCAGGTTGGTGACGGGTGTGAAGTTGAGCTGCTCGATAGCTTCGAACTCCTCGACGATGGCGTCTACGGTCGCCACGATCTCAGGGTCCTCACTGTCCACGTGGTAGGCGATCTCCATGCTGCCTATGGTTGCATCAGGGTTGTCCAGGTTTGCGAGCATGGTGCCCAATATGAAGACGAGAAGTGTGGGGAAGATGGCGATGAAGAAGATGCTGCCCTTGTCGCGCAGCAGGTTCTTCTGGTGACCCTTGAAGATGGCAAACATGGCGCAGCCCCCCTCTACCTGAGCTCACGGCCTGTGAGGGCCAAAAAGGTGGTCTCAAGGTTGGGGGCCTCGCTGTTGAGCGCCTCCACACGGACACCCTGGGCGATGAGGATGTCCATCAGCGGGGTGATGTCCTCGTGGGTCAGCGCCACGTCGACACGCAGCGCCTCGCCTGTCTCGTTGAAGGAGGTGTAGCGCACATCCGGGAGGAGCTTGAGTTTCTCGGTGAGGGTACTGCGCGCTGCCTCGTCGCCAAAACGCGCCTGGATGACGATGCTCTTGACGTCGGTGACTGCTTCGAGCAGCTCGAGCTCGGTGCCGATGGCGACGAGCCTACCGTGGTCGATGATGGCGATGCGGTCGCAGATCTCCTGGACCTCGGGCATGTAGTGCGAGGTGTAGATGATGGTTGCACCGCGGTCGCGCAGGGTGCGGATGCTGCCCATGATGTGCTCGCGGCTCTGGGCGTCCACACCTACGGTGGGCTCGTCCAGGATGATGATCCGGGGGTGGTGCGCGATGCCGCAGGCGATGTTGAGACGGCGCTTCATGCCGCCGCTCATCTTGCCTGCGCGCTTCTTGGCGTGCTCGGCGAGGCCCACAAAGACGAGCGCCTCGGCAACAGCGGCCTTGAGTGGAGCGCCCTTGAGGCCGTAGAGGCCCGCGAAGTAAGCCACGTTCTCGGCTGCGTTCAGGTTGGAGAAGAGCGCTATCTCCTGGGGTACCAACCCGATGAGCGCCTTGATCCTGCGCGCGTCCTTATCCAGGTGGTAACCGCCTATGGTGAGCTCGCCCTTATCGTAAGAGAGCAGGCTTGAGATGATGTTCAGCGTGGTGGACTTGCCGGCGCCGTTGGGACCTAAAAAGCCGAATATCTCGCCGTCTTGGACCTCGAAGCTGAGGTTGTCAACGGCGATGACGTCCCCAAAGCGCTTGGTGAGGTTCTGCACGGTGATGATGGGGGCGGCGTTTTGTTGTAGCTCGCTTGAACCGTTGCTGCTTACCATGGTCTGCCTTTCTCAGAGGAATCCGACAGTAACCATGGTATGGCTTGGTAAGCTGGCCCGTAAGTGTCAGGTGTTTGAATCAGCTATGACAAATGTCACGGGTTTGACAAAGGATGTGACAAAGGGGTGACAAAGGGGACGGACTTGACAAGGGGGACGGTCCCTTTGTCATATTGCTTTTTAGCAATATGACAAAAGGGACCGTCCCCTTTGTCACATGCCCTTTGTCACCCCTTTGTCACATCCCCTTTGTCACATCCCAGTCAAACCCCCATTTTGCCCTACAGGAGTTCGAACTGGTTCCTGTGGAAGTCGATCAGGCCCTCTTTGCGCATCTTGCTGAGCTCGTTGGACAGGGCGCTGCGGTCGACGCAGAGGTAGTGGGCCAGCTCCTCACGGTTGAAGGGCAGGGTGAACTTCTTTGCGACCCCCCGCTGCGTATCGAAGTACTGCAGTAGTTTCTCGCGGGTGCTGCGCTTTGACAGTATGTCTATCTTCTGGTTGAGCATGAGGTTGTTCACCGCGACCAGCCTGAGCATGTTCTCGATGAGCAGGGCGTGGAAGGGGCAGGCGGCAGTGCAGGTGGTGATGATCCTTCGGTAGTCGATGAGGAGGACCTCTGAGGCCTCTGCAGCCAGGATGGTGACGGGGCTTTGGGAGATGCCGGCGCAGGCGAAGACCTCGCCAAAGGTCTCAGCTACGCTGTGCTCGGTGAGGATGGTCCTGCGCCCCTCGATGTCCTCCTTGATTATCAGGATGCTGCCTGACAGGATCAGCCCCACAAAATGGACCGCGTCACCCGACAGCAGTATCACGGCGTCCTTGTGATAGCGCATGGTCTTGGCCGAGAGGCAGGTGAGCATCTTCTCAAAATCACTGAAGGCAATCCCCTGGAAAAGGGGGTTGTGCTTTGCTACCTCGAAAATCCTTTTCAAAATGCCTCCATTGTTGTTTATACAACCGACTTTTTGTTATTACCACACTACCATAGCTCATGAAGTGGTTCTACAACCAGTCAGCTTTACTACCGCCAGGGAGGTCAACATCATGTCAATGTTCTGTTTTCAATGCGAGGAGACAGCCAAGGGTACTGGCTGTACCGTCAATGGCGTCTGCGGCAAGAATGCCGCAACCGCCAGCCTGCAGGATGAGCTCACCGGCGAGCTCATTGGATTGGCAGCGGCTGCCATGGCCAACGCAGCCGGCAAGCCCACAGGAAACACCCACAAGGTGATAGTGGATGGCCTGTTTGTCACGGTGACCAATGTGGCCTTTGACGACAATGCCATCATCCAGCAGATAGCTGCCGCAAAAGCGGAGAAACTGAAGCTTGTGGCGGCAGGTGGGGGCAACCCCGCAGAGGCCTATGACCTGGACCTGCTCTGGGAGGCCGACCCGGACATCCGCTCCCTGAAGTCGCTTCTGCTGTTCGGCCTGCGCGGTATGGCCGCCTACGCACATCATGCCGCCGTCCTGGGCAAGACCGATGACACGGTCTACGACTTCTTCTACCAGGGACTTGCCGCCCTTGGGCAGGACATGCCCGCAGATGAGCTGCTGGGTCTGGTCTTGGAGCTTGGCGATGTCAACCTGCGCTGCATGGAGCTCTTGGATGAGGCCAACACCGGCGCCTTTGGCAAGCCGGTACCCACCACGGTCAGCTGTGACATAGAGCCCGGCCCCTTCATCGTGATCTCCGGCCATGACCTCAATGACCTCAAGCTTCTGTTGGAGCAGACCCAGGGCACGGGCGTCAACGTCTACACCCACTGCGAGATGCTCCCTGCACATGCCTATCCTGAGCTGAAGAAGTATCCGCAGCTGAAGGGCAACTATGGCACCGTCTGGCAAAGCCAGCAGCAGGAGTTCGCGGGCATCCCCGCCCCTATCCTCTTCACCACAAACTGCCTGATGCCGGTGAGGCCCAGTTACGCCGACCGCGTCTTCACCACCTCGGTGGTCTCCTACCCAGAAATGGCCCACATAGGTGACGATAAGGACTTCACCCCGCTTATCGACAAGGCGTTGGAGCTTGGCGGCTTTGATTCGTTGCACCAGATGCGCGGGATCAACGGCGGCAGTAGCATGACTACCGGCTTTGCAAAAGACACGGTCTTATCGGTAGCTGATACCGTCATTGGCGCCGTCAAGGCCGGCGCCATCAGCCACTTCTTCCTGGTGGGCGGCTGCGACGCTGGGACACCGGGCAGGAACTACTACACGGACTTTGTGAAGCAGGCGCCGGCGGACAGCATCATCCTCACGCTGGCCTGTGGCAAGTTCCGCTTCAACGACCTGGACCTGGGCGAGATCGGCGGCCTGCCCCGCATCATGGACATGGGACAGTGCAACGATGCCTACAGCGCCATCCAGGTAGCGCTTGCCCTGGCCGCGGCCTTTGAGTGCTCGGTGAACGAGCTGCCGCTGACCTTGGTGCTCTCCTGGTTCGAGCAGAAGGCGGTGGTCATACTGCTGACCCTGCTCAGTTTGGGTATCAAGAACATCTACCTGGGCCCCAGCTTGCCTGCCTTTGTCTCGCCGAACATCCTGAATGTCCTGGTCGAGCAGTTCGCCCTGACCCCCATCTCCACCCCCGAGGCTGATCTGCAGAAGATCCTGGGATAAACAGGAGGCTACGCTCGTCGCAAACCAAGAGCAAGGCCCCTCGTGAACCGGTCTTTATGGCCGGTTCACCGTTTATTGGGGCAAAGGGCGATGCGCGTGGATTGCTGGGAATACCAGATTTCTTGCCTGTACCGGCAGAAAAGTACTTGACAAATCTAACGGTACCGTTTAATAATGTTCCTAACGGTACCGTTAGTATTGTTTGATGTATGTAGGAGGTACTACCATGAACAACGAATTGTATGAAAAATTGGCTCGGCTTCAGTGGCTGGTTCATAAACAACATCTGCGCGACCATCGCCGTGGCAACCGCTTTGCGGATCCCGCGCGTGGACAGGGAAGGATACTCACCGCGCTCCAGATGAAGGATGGCATCAGCACCAAAGACCTCTCCTATCTGTTAGGACTGGCGATTTCATCGCTTAATGAGTCTCTCGCGAAACTGGAGAAGAAAGGCTTTATCACCCGTGAGCCGTCCGAGCAGGACAAACGCGTGATGTTGGTCATGCTCACAGATAAGGGCAGGGCAAAGCAGGAGCGTCACGATGATCCTGCTAAGATTGAAGACCTTTTCGCCTGCCTTTCAGAAGAGGAGCAGGTGGTTTTGGGCGAACTGCTCGACAGGTTGACTGCTTCCCTGGGAGCGAAACAGGGGCTTGATGATGACGAGCTTGAATGGCTGAAGATCAATAATGCGAAACGTGACAGGATGTTCGCGGAGATGATGGACGCAGATGAGCGTGGTTTCAGGGCACACGATTTCCGCGGGGGCCACGGGTCCCCAAACCGTCACGGTGGCTATTACGCTCGCGGTGGCTTCGATCCCCGAGATCCGCGTTGCGGCTATTACCCTGAGCGCAAGAACAATGAATACCGGTGTGCGGCGAGCAGGCGCGGCAGTTACAAACCTGGATCCTACCCAGAGTGGTGAGGGTGGACTGACGCGAGTTGCCACAGCGGCTACTACGTATTGCGCCTATTTTTTTACGATTAACATTAAATAATTGTTGACATACGTTGTTCAAGCAATTACTATTGCCTTGTCGCGACAGACCGGTCTATCGATTCACTTCTGCTAGTCCGTCAGAGAAAGGCAGCATATGGACACTCGTATATCAGACAAGCTGGTTCGTTCTGGGAAGGTGCTCGATGTGGTTGGCAAGGTGTTGGCTGCCATCTGCATCATCGGCGCCGCAGGAGCCCTGCTCAGTATCATCATCGTCGCCTTCCTGCCCGCTGACTTTGTGATGAATCTGCTACACATGATCCCACGCCTCGCCCCTGTCTTCAATGAGGCCAGCCTGGGCGGCGCCATCACCACGGCGATCGTCGGCACCGTGAAGGCGGCGTTCATCATCTCAACCATAGGTTTCGGCCTCTACTGCGTCCTGTGCGCTGTTATCCTCTTCATCCTCAGCGCTGTGTTCAAGGCCACCGCTGTCCACCGCACCCCCTTCCTCTTTGAGAACGTCAAACGCCTGAAGATCATCGGTATCATACTGATAGTGGCTTCCATCGCCCTGGGTTTGACCAACCTGATCTTCGCGTTCTGTGTGTTCGCCCTGGCCTACGTGGTCCAGTACGGGGTTGAGCTGCAGCAGCTCTCCGACGAGACACTCTAGGAAGAGAGAGGCAGGCACAGATGGCCATCATAATGCGACTCGACAGAGTCATGGCAGACCGCAAGATGCCCCTGGGCGAACTTGCAGACCGTGTGGGCATAGCAAACGTCAACCTCTCAAAACTCAAGACCGGCAAGGTCAGCGCCGTGCGCTTCTCCACCCTGGATGCCATCTGCGACGTGCTCGACTGCCAGCCGGGCGACATCCTTGAGTACCAACGGCAGGCGGTTTCAGCTGACATCAGCACGGCTCCCCTAGACATCACCCCGGCTCCTCTCGACATCACTCCCTTGAGCTGACAACAACTTAGAATCAACCAAGATCAGGAGGCTATCATGATCACCAAGCTTCGCTTCATTGAGGCGGGGGCAGTCAACCGCTACCAAAAGACCTGGAAGAACCGCATCCTCTACAACCGCAGCATCTGCAACCCCTCAACCGGGCTCATCACGCTGACCACCATCGCCAAGGGCCTGGTAGACGACACGCTGATGTACAGCGAGTCCATCAGCGAGCTGAACTGGGCAGACATCCAGGACGCGGATGTAGTCTTCATCTCCATCAACACCTTCAACGCGGTGCGCGGTTATGAGATCGCCGAGACAATCCGGGCCTTCGCCAGTGCAAGCGCCTCACATGCCCGGCCTTTAGTGGTGCTGGGCGGCATGCACGCCACGCTCAACTACCCCGAGGCTGTGCGCTACGCTGACTACGTGTTGCTGGGCGACGCGGATGAGAGCATCGTGGAGTTCATCGAAGCGCTTCAGGCGCAGGGGCGTATCAGCCTTCCCATGCGCCTGGGCAAGCTCGCGCCGCCAGAGGACGGCGACTGCGCCAAGGTGCCCGCCCGTCTCGTCAGCGCCTGGTTGGAACCCGGCCCGCCCGTGCAGATACCCGGCTTGGCCTACCTGCGCCTCAACAACGATGCCACCGTGGAGGTCGCTCTCACAAAGGCGCGCCCGCAACCCTGCGACATCGAGACCATCCCCAACCGCTCGCTGGTCTTTGACTATGCCCGCATGGCTAAGAAGTACAACACGCTCTGGCCGCAGGTCCATGCCTCGCGCGGCTGCACGGGCACCTGCGACTATTGCTGCGTCATCGCGCATTTTGGCCGCAAGGTACGCACGCGTTCGCCCGAGGCCGTGGTGGAAGACATCCGTCAGGCTGTTACCTTCCACAGCCGCAGCTTCCCTCCCCGCCTGAACCGCGCCGTCTGGCTCACGGATGACAACTTCGCGCTTGACCGCGCCTGGGCCAAGTCCGTGCTGCGGGCGATCATCGCAAGCGACATCTCCTGCCCCATCACGGTGCAGGCCCGCTGGGAGCTGGGCTTTGATGATGAGATGCTTAGCCTGATGAAGCAGGCGGGCTTCTTTGAGGTGAGCCTGGGTATCGAGTTCATTGACGATGCCTCCTTTGTGCATTACCACAAGCTCTGCACGCGCGAGCGCATCGAGCAGTCCATCGCCAACATCCACGCCCATGGCATAGGCGTGCGCGGGCTGTTCATCCTGGGAACCGACGAGGACACCCCCGGCGTAGGCGAACGCCTGGGCCAGTTCATCATCGACAATGACATCCACGGCTGCCTCATCCAAAGCATGTTCTTTGTGCCCGGAACACCGGTCTACGAGCAGAACAGACACCGCCTGCTCCACCACAACTGGGAGCTCTTCAACGGCAACGTGGTACACCGCCCACTTCAGCTGACGCCCGCCCAGCTGCAACAGGAGATGATAGATGCCAGCCGCAAGGCCTATTCGCTGCGCCGCCTGGTGCATTCCCTGCTCCACGCCAAACCGCTCTTCAAGGCGCTGGCCGTGGGTGAGACCTTCTGGCACGCCTACCTGCGCCACGGATGGCGCAGGCGACTGGTCGGCCTGCATGCCTATGACTTTGTGATTGAGGGCGCAGACGAGGTGGCAACCTATGCCCTTGGCAAGGAGGATGCCCAAGTTGCCGCCTGAGCTCCAAAGAGTTCTATAATGAGCACACATATGACAAAAGGGACCGTCCCCTTTGTCATGACAAAAGGGACGGGGCGTTTTGTCACAAGAGTTGTCAGGGGGCGGACGTCATATTCTTGGATGGAGATTATGAAGACCTGGATAACGAGAAAAAATGGGATTGAGATCTTCAGGTTGCTGGGCATAAGATGCAACTGCTATCTGGTACGGAAAGACGGCATCAGCGTTATTATCGACACAAGCGTCCGACGTGAATACGCCACCCTGTTACGCCGCCTAAAGGAACTGCAGGTAGATAAGCTTGCCTGCATTTTGCTCACCCACGTGCATTTTGACCACGTGGCGAACCTGACGCGCCTTCAGGGACGGTTCGACTGCCCTGTGTATGCCCACTCGCTGGAAGAGGGTTTTCTACGGGAAGGGCACACGCGCCTGCCCAAGGGGACCAAACCGTTCACAAAGCTCGCCATAGGTTTTGTGGGAAACAATGTATGGCGCATGCACAGATTCGCCGTATTCTGTGGCAGGGTCTTCACCGAGCTGTCAGACGACCTGATGGTGGTGCTGGGCCCTGTTTTTGAGCAGCTGAACCTGCAGGTGCTGCATACACCAGGCCATACCGCTGGCTCTGTGAGCTTTGTTGTTGATTCAGAGATCGCTTTGGTAGGCGATGCGATGGTCAGCCAGTTCCAGAGAGATGTCTTCCCACCCTTTGCCAATGCGCCTGAGCAGCTGCCGACAACCTGGCGCACGCTGTTGGACACAGGCTGTCGCTGCTTCCTCCCCGCCCACGGTTCAGAGATCAGCCGCAACCAGGTAGAGCGCGGAATCAGTAAGTATCGTGCAGTGTGACAAAGAGGACAGAAGCGCTGCGAGTCTGGCTCGTCGCGAAGCGATGAGCCCAAGGTGCCCTTAAGCCGTGCGTCAGCACCTACAGCCCCGCCTTTAGGCGCCTGCGCCTGCGGTCACCCACGATAAGGAAGGCTTCGCCTCCTGCTGAAAGCGCCAGCAGGGCAAGCGCACCTGCCACCTGCATGTTGCCGGTATCGCCCGTGGCGGGCTTGCCGGCACCGGAATCGCCGCCTGAGCCGCCACCTGAGCCGCCACCTGAGCCGCCATCACCGCCTGTGCTGTCCTGTTGCCAAGTGGCGGTCACCTCCACGTCGTTTGCAGGCATCACAAAGGAGGTGCGGGTGTTGGCGGCGTTACCTAGTACCACACCACCTGATACCACTGTCCAGCCGGTGAAGCGATACCCTGTACGTGTCCCTGCATCTACGGTGACTACAGAGCCTTGCATATAGGTGCCTGCACCTGATGCTGTGGCATAACTTGCGTTCACTGTGACGGTGTAAGTCGCCTCTGCCTCAGCCACCCATCTGGCATAGACGGTGATGTCGCTATCACCAAAGGTGACGAAAGACACCGCTGCACTCCCTGTGCCAGTAGTTGCCCTCTCCCAACCGTCAAAGACATAGCCTTCACGTGAAAGGGGCGGGTTGCCTACATTGCCCACAAGGGTGACGCTGTCTCCCGGTATATGCCCCCCGCTTGTGGCAGGGACGTTTCCTACACCGCCGTTGGCGTCATAGATGAGCAACAAGTCGGAGAACGCATCTTCCGTGTCCCCCCAGATGGCATAGAGCACAACCTCGGTGGTAGTGGAGCCGCCTGTGCCAAAGAGCAAGGCTATCTGGGCGGCATCGAGTACGAAGGACTCCCCATTGAAGCGGAAGGATGAGGCGCTACCGTCCTCATGGGCGCCTAAAAGCACATAGCCTGCGAAGGAGAACTCATCAGCAGAAGGAAGCGTCACCGTGTCTCCTATGTAGGCGACAATGGGAGCAAATGAGCCTGTGCCCCCATTGGCGTTAAAGCTGATGGTATAGGCCACCGGCGCCCAGTGCGCCGTAAGCGCGACATCTCCTGAACAGCCTACCGGTATGCTGTAGCCTGAGGTAGGCACCGTGACGTTTGGGATGGCAGGATTCGCATAGGAAACCGTCCAGCCCGTGAAGGAATAGCCTGTACGGGTGGGGTTTCCTATGGCAAGCGGCAAGGCCGTCTCCGCGTTGTAGCGCAGAGGTGATCCTACAGCCTGAAGCCCTCCTGTAAGCTCATAGGAGATCCTCCAGTCAGGCACGTCGCCCCAAACAGCATACAAGGTGATGACGGAGGGCCCCCTGCCGTCTACAGTGAAGCTGCCGGAGCCTGAGTAGGTGAACTCTGCCACCACGGCTGAGGCATCCTTAGCCCAGCCTGTGAACGTGTGTCCTGGCCACGTGGGCTCAGGTGAGAAGCGCACAGGCACCACAGGTGGTGTATTCCCCGTATAGCGGTAGGTGGCAGGGTCTGAGGGTACCAGACCCATACCCCCATTGGCATCGTAGGCCACGGAGAAGTCCCTCACTGCCCAGATGGCATAGACGTAGATAGCCTCACCGGCGACAGTAAAGGTCACATCATTGATGCGCCCTGAGGCATTGGCGTCCCCTGGGACAGAAGACCAGCCGTCGAAGGTGTAGCCTGGACGCGTAAGCCCCGCCCAGGTGCCATCCAGTGCAACCGTCTGGCCAACACTGTAGTTGCCGGATGTGTCAGGCACGTTGCCTTGCCCCCCGTTTGCCGCGTAGTGCAAAGAAGGCGGCAGCACCGCTTGCCAGGAGGCATACAGCGTGACCGTTGTGGCTCCTGAGGGGAACAGTGCGAGCAGTGTGGCGTTATCAAGCACAAAGGATGATCCGTTGAAGCGGTAGGCGCCTGAGTCCGCCAGTGGGCGTGACTCTATGAAGCCCTTGAGCTCATAGGTCACCCCTCCACTTGAGTAAGAGAAGTTCACCCCTGTGGGAAGGGTGACGGTATCTCCCAGACGTACGGTCTGTGAGGGATAGGTACCTGAGCCGAGCCCGGGGTTAAAGGCCACCGTGTAGGTAACAGGTGCCCAATGCGCCGTAAGCGTCACATTCCCGGTTGCCCCAGAAGGCAGAGCATAGCTTGTTGTGGGTGTGGTGACGTCAGGAAGCGAGCCGGCGGCAAATGCCACCGTCCAACCTGAGAAGGTATACCCCGCCCGTGTGGGATTACCGATCGTAACCGGGAAGACAGAGGTGGCTGAATACGTTGTGGGGTTACCCCAGGCGTTTTGTCCCCCATCTAACACGTAGTCGATGCGGTAGTCCAGCGCAGACCCCCACACGGCATACAGGGCAATCTCTTGTGTGTCTGAGGCTGAGATGGCAAAGGAGGACGTGCCGGAGAAGGTGTAGGTGGCCACAGAGGCAGAAGAGGACTTGGACCAACCTAAGAAGGTGTATCCCAGCCTGGTGGGCTCAGGGCTGAAGTGCACGTTTACCACAGGCGCCACGCCACTGAAGAAACGATAGGTGGCAGGGTCTGTAGGCACAGGCCCCACTCCCCCATTGGTGTTATAGATCACACGGTAGGTATCCGGTGCCCAGATGGCGAATACACAGATCACATGTCCCGGATAGGCGAAGGTGACCTCTGTGGCCTTGGAAGTGGCGTTGTTCTCACCGGATGAGGTGGCCCAGCCTGCGAACACGTAACCGGGACGGGACAGCTGCGCCCAGCTGTTGGCCAGTGTCCCCGGTACACCCAGTGTGTGCCCGTCTGTGGTGGCAGGCACGTTGCCTGACCCGCCGTTGGCGTTGTAGTACAGCGCCGGTGGAAGCACATACTCCCATGCGGCATAGAGTGTGACCGTATCAGATGTGGAGAACAGAAGGACACGCGTTGCCTCATCGAGTATGAAGGAGGATCCGTTGAAGCGATAGCTCCCTGCATCTGCTGCCACAGAAGACTCATGGAATCCCTTGAGGTCCCACTTGCCTCCTGAGTTATACGAGAAGTCCGCCTCTGTGGGAAGCGTGACCGTGCCTCCCAGCTGCAAGGTCTGTGAGGCATAGCTGCCTGAGCCCAGCCCGGGGTCGAAGACGACCGTGTAGGTCTTAAGCGCCCAGTGTGCGGTCAGCGTGATGTTTCCTGTGGCGCCTGAGGGCACCGCATAGGATGTGACCGGTGTGGTGATGTCTGTCAGCAGTGGGTTTGCGTAGGTGACCGTCCAGCCCTCGAAGTCATGTGCTGCCTTTGAGGGGTTTACGATGGTAAGCGGCAGTGCGCTTTCCACACTGTAGGAGGTGGGATTGGTGGCCACACCCGTGCCACCGTCCAACATATAGTCTATGCGGTACTCTATGGCCGGCCCATAGACGGCGTACAAGGTGATAGTGGTGGGATCTGAGATGGTGATGGCAAAGGAGGATGTGCCTCCTGCGCTGTAGTCAGCAATGGTGGCTGATGAGGTGCGTGCCCAGCCGAGGAACTCGCGCCCTGGTGATGCAGGTGCTGGTGAGTAGAACACCGGTACGACCGGTGCCACACCTCCTGTGAAGCGATAGGATGTGACATCTTGCGGTACATTGCCCGTACCGCCGTTGATGTCATACGAAACGGTATAGGTAACTGGCTTCCAGATGGCGAAGACATAGATGACCTGCCCCACGTAGGTGAAGGTGACCTCCGTCACACGCCCTGAGGCGTTGTTGTCCCCTGATGCCATCGACCAGCCATCGAAGGTGTATCCCGGGCGCTCTAACTCATCCCAGGCGTTCTCGAGAGTCACCGTCTGCCCCACGTTGAAGTAGCCTAAGGTGTCAGGCAGGTTTCCGGTGCCCCCGTTGGCGTTGTAGTGAAGGGCGGGGGGAAGCACCAACTCCCAGGCAGCGTAGAGGGTCACTGAGGTGACAGAACCTGTGAACAGGTGTGCGATATGCACCTCATCGAGGATGAAGGATGCCCCGTTGTAGCGGTGATGTCCTGCATTCGCTTGCAGTCTCGCCTCATGGAAACCCATGAGGTCGTAGCGGTCTGTACCATCTTTGTAGGTGAAGTCAACATCTGTGGGAAGTGCCACCGTCTGGCCTAAGGTGGCGGTCACAGGAGTGTAGCTTCCCGTACCCAGCCCCGGATCGAAGGTGATGGTGTAGGTGATGGGTGTGAAGTGCGCTGTCAAGGTGATATCCCCTGTGGTGCCGGCAGGTATCTGGAGGTCCTTGGTGGGAGTGGTGATGTCAGGGATGGCCGGGTTGGCGAAGGTTGCTGTCCAGCCGTCGAAGGTATGGGCGTATCTGGTTGCATCCGCGATAAAGAGCGGGAAGGCGGATTCCACGTTGTACGATACCGGGTTAAGCCCTGCTGACTCACCGCCTGCAAGCACGTAGTTGATGCGGTAGTCGGACTCCAACCCCCAGATGGCGAAAAGCGTAATCTCTTCCGGGTCATCGCGTGAGATGGCAAAGCTTGCCACCGTGGCAAGTGAATAGGTAGGACTTACGGCGAAGGGGTCCTTGGACCAGCCGAGGAACTGATGTCCTGTGTAGGTGGGTGCGGGAGAGAACATCACATTGACGGTTGGTGCGACAGATCCTGTGAAGCGATAGGTGACAGGGTCGAGAGGAACCGATCCCTCTCCCCCGTTGGCATCATAGACGACGGTATAGGTCATAGGCACCCAGATGGCGAATACCACTATGGCCTGGCCTGCTGAGGTGAAGGTGACATCCTCTACTAGACTTGAGACATTGTCATCCCCTGAGGTCGAAGACCATCCCCCGAAGGTATAGCCGGCACGCGTGAGTCCCCACCACCCATTCTCCAGCTCGACTGGTGTGTTCAAGGGGTGATAGCTCGAGCTCTCAGGCACATTACCGGACCCCCCATTGGCGTTGTAGTGAAGCGAGGGTGGCTCCACATACTCCCAGGCGGCATACAGTGTCACCGAGGTGGTGCCCTCGAAGAGCTCTGCTATGAGGTAGGCATCAAGTACAAAGGAAGACCCGTTGAAACGGTACTCGCCGGCATCTGCTGACGCGCGTGACTCGATGAACCCCTTGAGCTCCCACTGGCCGCTTGAGGTGTAGGTGTAGTCGTCATCTGTGGGAAGTGTGACGGTATCTCCTATGCGCACGGTGGCCGCAGGGAAGCTGCCTTGCCCAAGCCCCGGGCTGAAGTTGATCGTAAAGGACACGGCTGCCCAGTGGGCGAAGAGCGTGATGTCCGTGGTGCGCAGTGTGAGCGCATAGCTAAGCGTAGGTGTGGTCACAGGGGTACTGCCGTCTTTGTAGGTGACCGTCCAGCCCGTGAAGGTATGTCCTGTCTTTACCGGAGTTAGGACATCTATGGGGAAGTCGTCTTCCACCGTGTAGGAGTAGGGGTTGTCCACATCGTTCATGCCACCGTCTAACTCGTAGCTGACGAAGTAGGTGTTCAAGTCCCAGTTGGCCGTCAGTATGATGTCGGATAGCATCCCGGGAGGCACTTGGTAGGCGGGGATATCCCTGAGTTCCCGCATCCTGCCGTGATCAGAGTATTCCACCGTCCAGCCCGTGAAGGTATAGCCTGGCCGCGTGGGGTTGTCTATGTGTATGGGGAAGGTGGATAACACGGTGTATGAGGTGGGGCTTATGGCCCCTGTCATGCCCCCGGTGTCCAACACATAGGTGATGGTGTAGACGACAGGCTCAGACCAATGCGCCGTAAGCGTGATGTTGCCTGTGGTCCCTGCAGGGATTATGTAGGCAAGCGTAGGTGTGGTGATGTCAGTGATGAGCGGGTCGGCATAGGCTACCGTCCAGCCCAAGAACTCATAGCCGTCGCGTGTGGCATCCGCTATGGATACCGGCAGGTCCCCCACCGTGTAGGCAGCGGGGTTTGAAAGCGGGTTGTCCCCTGCATTCAGTGAATAGCCGATGTGGAAGGTAAGAGGGGCAGACCACACGGCGGCTACTGTGATGTTTCCCGTCGCTGTGGCCGGTATGGTGTAGGAGGTAGTAGGCATTGTCACATCTGCGACCGAGCCGTCGTGGTAGGTGATGGTCCAGCCACTGAAGCCGTAGCCCGGGCGTGTGGCATCGACAAGTACGATGGGCAAATTGCCCACCACATAGCTTGTGGGGTTGCCCGTGCCGTTGGTGCCGCCATTGAGTGTGTAGTTGATGGTGTAGACCTCGGCTTCCGACCATACAGCGGAAAGAGTGACGGTGCCGGTGGTGCCTGAGGGGATGGCATAGGTCCCTTGAGGCTCGGTGATGTCGGTGAGGTCTGTGTTGGCGTACTCCACCGTCCAGCCCGTGAAGGTGTAGCCGCCTTTCGTGGGGTTGTTGATGGTCAAGGGAAGTAAGCTGACGTTGTAGGTTGAGGGGTTACCTGTTACCTCACCATCCCCTAAGTGGTAGTTGATGGTGTAGTTTATCGGAGCCGACCAGGTGGCCACAAGGGAGACGTTACCCGTGGTATCTGCAGGGATGGTCACAGAGGTGGCAGGCACCGTGATACCAAGCTCTATGGAGGTCCAGCCTTGGAAGGTGTAGCCCAAGCGTGTGGGCGGCGCTATCACAAGCGGCAGGTCCTCCACGGTGTATGAGCCCTTGTTGGTAGCAGCGTTTATGCCACCGTCCAAGGTGTAAGAGATGGTATAGCTTATCGCCTCTGACCAGATGGCGGAAAGCGTGATGTGTCCGGTGGTGCCGTCTTGTATGGTGATAGACGGTGTCTGAGCGATATCTTGTGAGGGGTATTCTGCGAAATGCACACTCCAGCCCTGGAAGGTGTAGCCCGTCTTAGAAGGTGAGGCGATCGATATGGGAAAGCTGCTCTCCACCGAATAGGTCAAAGGGTTGGACGGATGGTTTATGCCACCGTCTAACACATAGATGAAGGAGTACTCGATGGCCGCGCTCCACTGGGCATACAGTGTGAGTCCCGTAGCGAGGTTATAGGGTATGAAGCTATGCTGATTGGCATAAGAGGTGCCTGATCCTGAAGGCTCTGTGTCCCAGCCCAAGAAGGTGTAGCCGGGTTTTGTGAAGGCGTTTTGCTTGAGTGTGAATATCTGGCCGTAGGTGACACGGTCAGCTGCCATGGTACCTGTGACGCCTTCTGTGTTGGCCACATAGATGATGTCGAATCCCTCCATGCGCCATAGCGCATACAAGGTGATGGTGTCTGTATCCGTAGCTGAAATGGAAAGCGAGGTCACCCCGCCAGAGGTGTATTCGGCGACCAAGGCGGCAGGGTTCTTGGACCAACCCACGAAAGAGTAACCATCCCTGGTTGGCAGCGGGGAGAAGAGCACGGTGATGGATGGTGCGGTATTCCCTGTGTACTGGTAGCTTGCCCCGTCTGTAGGAACCGTACCTGTGCCCCCGTTGGCGTCGTAGGTAACAGAATAGGTGCGTGGTGCCCAGATGGCATAGACGGTCTTCACGTCGCCTACGGCAGAAAAGGTCCACTCGGTTATCCTTCCTGCAGCGTTGCCGTCCCCTGAGGTCTCCGACCAGCCCGTGAAGGTGTAACCCGTACGTGTAAGGCCTGCCCAGCTGTTCTCAAGTGACAGGGGAGGTGGCCCCACTATGTAGTAGGCCACCGTATCGGGGACTGACCCCTGCCCTCCGTTGGCATGGTAGACCAGTGTGGGGGGCTCAAGCTCCGACCAGGCGGCATACAGTGTGACGGAAGTGGAGGATGAAAACAGAAGGGCGACCTTGGCCTCATCGAGTATGAATGACGATCCGTTCAGTATGTATTGCCCCGCATCCGCAGATGCGCGCACATCATGGAAACCCGAAAGCTCCCAAAGCGCCACTGTGGCAGGAGGATCGAAGACATCTGTTGTGGGCAAGGTAACGGTATCGCCCATCTGCACGTTGACGGATGGGTGTGAACCTGTACTCGAGCCGAGTCCGGGATCGAAGCTTATCGTATAGGTGATAGGTGACCAATGCGCTACAGCCGAGATGTCTCCTGTGGTGCCTGAGGTGAAGGTGGCAGATGTCGCAGGCGTGGTGATGTCCGTGATCTCTGTGTTCGCGAAGGTAACCGTCCAGCCCTCTAAGGTATATCCCACCCGTGTGGGGTTTGAAAGCGTGATGGGTAGATCGGTGACGATGTAGCTTGTGGGGTTGGCTGAAGTGACACTGCCACCTTGCAGGTCATAGCCTATCTGGTAGCTTGAGGGGGAAGACCAGGTGGCGGTCAGTATGATGTCATCTGTGGCGCCCAGGGGAACCGCATAGGAAAGCGTGGCTGTGGTGATGTTGGGGATGGCCGGGTTGTCGTATACGACCGTCCACCCTAAGAAGGTGTATCCCAAACGGGAGGGGTTTGCGATAGATAAGGGCAGTGTGGTCTCCACGGTGTAGGAGGTGGGGTTTGAAGGTGCGTTGGTGCCACCTGCCAGTTGGTAGTTGATGGTGTAACCCAGTGCCTCTGACCACACGGCGGAAAGTGAGATATGCCCTGTGGTACCAGAGGTCACTGCATAACTTGTGGAAGGTGTGGTGATGTCTGTGATGTTTGGGTTCTCGAAGGTGACTGTCCAGCCCTCGAAGGCATAGCCTGACTTGGTGGGCGCGTTGAAGGTGATGGGGAAGGAGGAGGCGACCGAGTAATTTACGGGGTTGCCTGTTGCTGCCCCCCCATCCAGGTTGTATGAGATGTTGTAGCTTATAGGGGCAGACCATGAGGCGGAAAACGTGATGTTGCCGAAGGCCCCTTGGGGGATTTGGTAGTCCTTGGTGGCTACCGTCACGTTCTGCACCGGACACTCCGCAACGTATGCTACCGTCCAGCCTAGGAAGGTATAGCCTGTGCGTGTTGCATCAGCGATGTCAAGCGGAAGGTCCAACACCGTGTAGGCGGCAGGGTTGCCTGCACCGTTAGTCCCTGAGGCCAGGTTGTAGGTGATGGTATAGCTCAGCGCAGAAGACCAGTGCGCCGTAAGCGCGATGTCGCCTGTAGTGTTCGCCGGAATCGAATATGTCAGTGTTGCCGTGGTGATGTCTGTGATGTCAGGGTTTGTGTAGGCCGCCGTCCAGCCGGTGAAGGAATACCCCGGCTTTGAGGGTGCGGCGATGGATCTGGGCAGGTCCTCTACCGTATAGTCAGGAGGGTTCCCTGTAGCGTTAGTGCCGCCATCCAGGTTGTAGGTTATGTTATAGGAGGTGGCTGATGACCAGTTGGCCGTAAAGGTCACATTGCCCGTGGTACCAGACGGTATGCTCACAGTAGTTGAAGGTGAGGAGATATTTAGCTCTGCAGAGGTCCAGCCTGTGAACTGATAGCCTAGCCTTGTGGGGTTTGAGATGGTGATGGGGAAACTTGATTCCACCGAGTAGCCCACAGGGTTTCCCACTGCATTGGTGCCGTTGTTCAAGACATAGGAAATGGAATAGGTGGTCGCCTGCCAGTGTGCCGTCAGTGTGATATCTCCTGTGGTACCCGATGTGATGGAGAAGTTCTTCACCGGCGTGGTGATAGGTGGGATCGAGGGATTGCCATAGACCACCGTCCACCCCTCGAAGGTATAGCCTGAGCGGGTTGGCTCGGCAATAGGGATGGGGAAGGTGTCTGCGGTTAGGTAGGTCTCTGGGTTGCCAGCAGCGTTGGTGCCTCCTGCCAGTGTGTAGGTGATGTCGTATTCTGCTGCTCCCCAGGTGGCGGTCAGTGTGATATTGCCTAATGTACCTGCAGGTATCTGGTAGTTCATCACCGGTGTGGTGATATCGGGGATTGCGGGGTTGGCATAGGCAACCGTCCAGCCCTTGAAGCCGAAACCGTCCTTGGTTGGTTGTGGTATTGGGATGGGAAAGCTGTCGTCGATTGTGTAGGCACCTGGTGTGCCAGCAGCCTTAGTGCCGCCATCCAAGTTATAGGTGATGTAGTTGCTAGCTGCCACCCAATAGGCCGTGAGATGGATATCCCCTATGGTGCGCTGCGGGATACTGTAGTTTTTCACCGGAAGCCAGTTGTTCTCGATCTCTGGATAGCTATAAGACACCGTCCAGCCAACAAAGCTGTAGCCTAGGCGCGTGGGATCGGTGATCTTGAGTGGATAAGTATCGGGAAGCGAATATGTGGATGGATTGCCGACATCATTGATGCCGCCTTGTAAGTTGTAGTTGATACTGAACTCACCTTCATAGACGGCATAGAGGATGACATCAGTAGAGGGGAAGTTCGCAGGTGGGATATAGGCAGCCCCGTTGTAGGTGGTAGACCACCTCAGGAAGGTAAGGCCTGGATCCGTCCAGCCTAAGGCATCCACATCAGAGCCGGTCATGAGCGCGGGAAAGGGGGTGTTAGCCGTTATTGGGCCGTTGTACTCGATCTCATAGGGCCCATAGTTCCTATCATAGATGATGCCTCGGGTAGCTACCGCGTTGTAGATATCTGCATTGTTGTAGGCATGGGTGAAGGGCACCGTGTAGGTTGTATTGAGGATGTTGTTGGTATGGGAGGTGAGGTTCGCTCCACTCAAAGCAGCGGAGTTTACCCCTGCCGTTGCCCGATTACCCGAGAATACCACATTATTGGTCTTGGTGTTGGTGTAGTTGGTAGCTCGTATGCCTCCCCCATGGATGGCGGTGTTGCCGCTGATGGTGGAATCCGTGATATTAATCGCCCCTGTGGTAGTGAAGATGGCTCCACCGCCGTTTGCAGCTGCTGTTCCGCTCGCGGTATTGCCACTGATGGTTGAGTTTCTTATGTTGATTGTTCCAGTTGTCGCATGAATGGCACCACCGATTGACGCTGTGTTTCCTTGGATAGTAGTGTTGTTAGTGGTAAGAGTACAAGTGCCAACAATGGCTATTGCGCCACCGTTTGTTTTACATGAGTTTCCAATAATTGCTGCATTTGAAATCGTTAGATTATCTGTTGAAGCTGCAACTGCACCCAACTGTATGGCCCCACCGATGGCATTTGGTGCTTTATTGCCAGAGATCTCGCCTCCATTAATGTACTGTGGTGTTGTGCTTTGGTACAAGATTATGCCACCGCCAGAATTCACGTTGTATTCCGCTGTATTATTAATTACCCTCCCGCTGTTCATCCTAAAGGTGCTAGCTGAATAACACGCGATGCCACCACCGTTAGTCGTGGCTGTATTATCAGAAATCTCACCTCCGTTTATTATCAAAGTCCCTCCATTTGAATAGATTCCACCACCATTACTAAGGCTTTTGTTTTTAGATATTACGGCACCCTCGTTCATTTCGAGATAAGCATTAGAACGATCCAGCAAAATCCCGCCGCCGCCGGCACCACCGGCGGGATTTTGCCCTCCAGTAATGATGATATCTTCCAAATTAAGCCTGCCACCTGCAGTTACAGTAATAACACGTGTTTTCTGAGCTGCATCAATAGAAAAAGGGCTTCCAGCAATATCTGCGCTCTTAAGCTTTATCATCTTGTTGGCAGGGATGGTTATCTCGTTTGCAGCTGCTGTGTAGGTTATGCTGGCGGTCAGCTCTATGGTGACAGGGGTGTTGTCAGGGGCAGCGGTTATGGCTGCCTTGAGTTGTGCCAGTGTTTCCACTTGAACGGGTGTCTCCCAGTTGGGTTCGAAGCGAGCGTAGAGGGTGAGGTCTTCGATGATGGGGAGGCTGAAGTTGAAGGAGGTCTCCTGCCCCAGGGCGTACCAGCCGATGAACACATAACCTGCCACCGGCATGGTGGTGGGGGCACCGGGGTTTACACAGGTGGCGCCCTCGGAGGGAAGGACCTGGGTGTCGAAGACCGAGGTGAAGCTCGTGGGGTTGTCCTTGTCGTTTCCGGTAGCCCAGGTCATGAAGGTAACAGTGGGGTTGGCGGAAAGGGGTGAGAGTTCGATGCCGGTGGCGGTTGCGAGGGCTGTGCAGGGTAGCCCCTCGGTGCAGTGTGCATGCTCGCAGGAGAGCGTGAGGTAGGCGCAGTGGTAGGCGATAGGGGCTGGGGCATCTGTCACCCCGGCCTCCGAGCCGGGGCCTAGCCCAGCGGGTGGTGAGCCTTCTGTGTCGTCGTCCAGAGGATTTACTGGAACGTCAGGGAATGAGCCTTCACCAAGTGAGCCTTCCAGTTCAACGCCATCAGGGCTTTCGGTGTCCTCTGAAAAGGGTGGTTCTGCAATCCCTTCCGGCAACAACTCCCCTGATTCTGAGGGATCCACGCTAGGCCCCGGATCTAAGTCCGGGAAAAAAAGGATATTTGTGTCTTCGTCGGCGTAGATAGGGAGGCAGCCGAGTTCTATGGAGCAGACGTGCCCCTCAAGGGCTGAGTAGCACTCTGGGGTATGTATGTGGTCGCAGGGGATCTCTGGTAATGAAGTCAGCCCTTCAGCCATCAAGCCCAACTCTGCACCTTCCACTCCTAGGTTGCCACGCTCCGCTTCCGCGGAGCTCGCAATGACGGGGTTGTTTTCGTCTTCCGCGGAGCTCGCAATGACGGTGACATCGTCGGCGAAGAGGGGTGGGAGTGGCCCTGCGGCCTGGTGTAAGAGAAAGAGGGTCAATACAAAAGCGACGGCCTTGTTGGCCTTACGGAAGTATCGCTTTGTGCCCCCACCCCCTCGATTCTTATCCATCTGAACGTCAACAGAGCCGCCCGAGTGACGGCGCGGCTTAGTGGCACCCTTGCTGTGCAGGGGCCGGTGTATTCTGTTGTCCATGTTGCTACCTATTCATCCCTGCTCGCCTTGTTGCATTTTTTGCTACGTTTTATGGCATATTACAAGCATAAGGCTACAGAAACAAGCAATTATTGTCAATCGTTTTCGCATTTTTGGGGATTCAGGGTGAGTGTCTCTGCCAGCGGATGTGACAGAAGGGACAGGGTGTTTTGTCACATTGTCACCCCGGGCTTGACCCGGGGTGACAACGGCAAGTCCGAAGGACACAAAGGGGACGGAGCGACACGGTTCTTGCGTCAATCGGGCGATTACGCCCGTTCTTGCACGGTGATGTGGATGGTGTCGCCGGGTTGCTTGCCGGTCTTCTCGCGTATGGTTTTTAGGATGCCGATGATGTAGCAGATCGAGCCGTCTGGGTTCTTCAAGCCCATGTTCACAATGCTGCCAACGTAGGGCTCGCCGTCAAAGGTGACGTGGACTTTCACCCGGCCCGCGCCGAACTCCTTGCGGATGTCATAGGGGAACGGCACGTAGGCGCCGCCTTTGCCTATCTCTGAGGGGCGGATGACAGCGTCGTATTCATAGATCTTCTCGTTCATTCCCTACCACCGATCTCAGATGACAGAGGACGGACAGCGGAAGACCAGTATACTGTTCTTCAGACAGAACCAACACTGGCAGCGTGAACCGTTAGAGGGAGTGACTATGGACCTTATCGCAGATATCCGCAGACGACTCAGGGCAAATGCCGATCCCGACGCAAAGGAGTCGGGTGAGCGCTTCTTCAAGGAGCCCATCAAGATGTACGGCATGAAGCTGACCGTGGCGCGTAAGATCGCCAAGGATGCACTCAAGGCCGGCAGGTCAGCGAATATGACAAAGGCCGAGGTCTTTGCGCTTTGTGAGGAGCTGTGGAAATCCGGCATGCAGGAGGAGGCGATCATCGCCTGCGTGTTCTCCGAGTCGCAGAAGAAGAACTTCAGGCCCGAGGACTTTGAAGTCTTTGAGCATTGGGTTGCCGAGTATGTGAGCAACTGGGCGACCTGCGATACCCTGTGCAACCACACAGTGGGAGACCTGCTCATGCTGTTCCCTGAGCTGGGTGAGAAGCTGCTTTTGTGGACTGCCTCCGAGAACCGCTGGCTGCGCCGGGCCGCTGCCGTCACGCTCATCATCCCGGCAAAGAACGGCGCCTTCCTCCCCCTGGTATTCAAGATAGCCGATAGGCTTCTGCTTGATATGGATGACCTGGTGCGCAAGGGCTACGGCTGGATGCTCAAAGAAGCTGCAGCTAACTATGAGGACGAGGTCTTTACCTATGTGATGGAGAACAAGGCCGTCATGCCGCGTACCGCGCTACGCTACGCCATAGAGAAGATGCCGCCAGAGCGCAAGAAGCTGGCTATGGCGAAGTGAGGGTAGAAGGTTAGTCGAATGGTGGGCTTGCGGACGACAACCGCTGTTGTTCTGCGACCGCTGGGGTAGGCCCCGGGTCAAGCCGGGGTGCCAAATGGCGGGCCTATCTCCCCTTTTCTGCTTTGGCTGCCAGCTCCTCGCTGGTCAGCTGGGTCTCTGTGAAGACCTGGTCGCTGTCAAGGCCAAAGGCGGTATGTAGCTGAGTCATGGCCAACTGGGTCTTGGCGCCCTCTATCACCACACTGACACGAATAGCCGAGGTCGATATCATGCCTATGTTGATGTTGTTCTCGGCCAGCACCTGGAACATCTTGGCGGCGATGCCCGGGTGGCTCTTCATGCCCGCGCCTACCAGCGAGATCTTGGCGATCGACTCATCTATGAGGTATTCGCGCACGCCCAGCTCCCTGACCTGCTGGTCAAGCACGGCGCGCATCCTGTCCAGCTCGCTGACAGGGCAGGTGAAGCTGATGTCTGTGGCCCCGTTCTCTGAGATGTTCTGGACGATCATATCGACGTTGATGTTCTTTGCGGCAATGGCTCCAAAGACACTGGCTGCTATGCCCACCTGGTCGGGCACGTCGCGGATGGTGACCTTGGCCTCCGAGGTGTCGTAGGCGATGCCTGAGATGATGGCCTGTTCCATGGTATTGGCCTCCTTGACAAGGGTTCCGGGGGTCTTGGTGAACGCACTGCGGCAGTGGATGGCCACGCCGTAGTTGCGCGCCACCTCCACCGAGCGCATCTGCAGCACGCCCGAGCCGGATGCGGCAAGCTCGAGCATCTCATCAAAGCTTATCTGGTCGAGCTTTTTTGCACGGGGCACCATGCGCGGATCCGCGGTATAGACCCCGTCCACATCTGTGTAGATCTCGCAGACATCCGCCTGTATGCCAGCGGCAATGGCAACCGCCGAGGTGTCCGAGCCGCCACGTCCCAACGTGGTGATGTCGCCCTCCTTGGTCTCGCCCTGGAAGCCGGCAACAATGACTATGCGGTTGTTCTTGAGCTCGCGCTTGAGGCGGTCCGCCTTGATCTCTGCGATTTGCGCGCGGTTGAAGGCCTGGGTAGTGACGATACCTGCCTGCCTGCCCGTCATGCTGACCGCGCGTACCCCGCGCGCCTCGATGGCCATGGCGAGAAGCGACATGCTCACCTGCTCACCGGTCGAAAGCAGCACGTCGAGTTCGCGCGCCGGGGGTTTCTCGTTGAGGCTGCGCGCCAATTTGAGCAGATCATCGGTGGATTTACCCATGGCGCTGACCACTGCGACCACCTGGTTGCCCTGTCGGTGGTAGGCCACAAGCCTACCCGCCACATCCTTGATGCGCTTTGGGTTGGCAAGCGAGGTCCCGCCGAATTTCGCGACTATAAGCGCCACTGGTTGCTGTCCCTTCAGGGTTTCTCTTGGAAATGCAGTTTACAAGTGTACACGAAGTGTGTATCTGTCGTGTGGACTGTTGCGTATGCAAGCGCTTCCGGCGACAACCGCTGGCATCAGGACAAAGGAGCGCCGTGGAAGTCGAGGTTGTGGGTTATCTGGGAAGCGGGATGACCCTCCAGGACGGTTGTGCAATTGGTGATGGCAGCAGTGATGGCCTGGGCATAGAGGTCTGCGAAGCTGGCGGTTGAGACAGCGCCTGTGAAGGGGTTTGTCCAAGCAGCGTGCTCATGGTTATCGAAGTCGCAGGTCTCCCCCACATCGCAACGTGGAGAAAGCGCCTGTGCAAAGCTGTGACGGGAGAAGAGCCGCTCCGCTCCGCCTATGAGGGCGCGCTTGATGCCGCGCGGTGAATACAGCAGCCGTATGGTCAACCGCATGTCGCGAACACCTTGAGAGAAGGTCTGTGCCGGGTAGTTGTTATGGTGGACCTCGTGCGTCATCGCAGTATAGGCGCTGGCGAGCAGGGCGAGCAGGTCCTCTGAGACCTGCAGTACCTCAAGCGTGTAGTTGTACTCGCGCGGGCCCAAACCGCGGCGTTGCCGCAGCAGCATCATGTCCAGGTCGGCCTCCATCTGCACGTGGACCGTGTTGCCGTCACGGCGGTCGAGTCCCTTGACGCCGGCGTCACAGATGGCGTACTGCTGGGCGTAGACAAGCGGATGCGCGGTGCTGTCAAGCGCGTAATGGCAGATGAAACCCATCAGGTAGGCCTTGAGCAGAGTCTGTTGAGGTTGAGGCATACACAGCGCTATCCGCTGGAAGGACTCGATTGTCTCGTTCACCCTTTCTGTATGCAACAGCGAGCCGAACCTCTTGCCCTGCACAAAGCGTGGCACCCGCTGTAGATAGAAGAACGGGTCAGGGCCCTGGTTCCCCAGGAGGAAGAGCTCATAGACCTGTTGTGCCAAAGGGCTGTCTTCTGGTGGGCCGAGATGGTCTTTTGCGCCTTGTGCCCAGACATCTTGGCCAAAGAAATCATGTGTCAGTAACGCCGGCATGGTCCCCGCTCCTTATGGTTTGTCCAGCCCAACAGGTCACTCTCCTCAATCCCGTGCAGGGGGAAGCGAGGGGATGGCAACAATGAAACAGGCTCCGCCGTCGGGCAGGTTGATGGCCTCGACCGTGCCCTCGTGCGCGGTCACAATGGCCTTGACGATGGTCAGACCAAGGCCGATGCCGCCCGTAGCGCGGGCGCGGCTGAAGTCCCCCCGGTAGAAGCGGTCGAAGAGCCGCGCGGGGTTGATGTTCCCAAAGCCGGGACCGTTATCCGACACAGTGATGACCGAGTGCGCCCGTATGCCGCTGAGCTCCACATGGATGCGGCCGCCCTCGTCGACAAAGCGGTTCGCGTTGTCTATGAGGTTTTGGACCACCTGCTGCAGGCGGTCGGAATCCCCCAGGACGTCTGGGGCCTCACCGGAGATGGTGAGCAGCACCTGACGCTCGTCGAGCAGTGGTTCCAGCATGGCTACGGCACGCTCGACTATCTTATGCAGGTCGATGCGTTTGAGGTTGAGCTCGCCGTCTCCCTCGATGCGCTGCAGGGTGAGCAGGTCGTTTGCGAGGCGGGTGAGGCGTTCGCTCTCGTGGATGATGGTATTGCAGAAGCGCTCGTGGATATCGGAGGGTATGTCCTCGTCCAGCATGGTCTCAGCAGCGCCGCGTATGGCGGTCAGCGGTGTGCGGATCTCATGGCTGACGTCCGAGATGAACTGCCCCTGGCGCTTGCTCTCAGCTGCTGCCTCGGCCATGGTGGCGCGCACGCGCGCGCCCACGGTATCCAACGATTCACTGAGCTCGCGCACGGCATAAGGGGCATAGGCGGTCGATTCATCCGAGAACCGCACGTTCATGTCGCCTGCGGCGAGCTTCTTCGCCTTCTTCACGATGTTGGACAGCGGGTGCAACACCATGCCCGAGAGCCATAGCGCAATGAAGAAAGCGAATATCGAGAAGGGAATCGCCAACAGCAGAAGCCGATAGGTGAAACGGGGATCGATGATGATGACAAAGGCAAGGGCCAGCGAGAATGCCAGCGTGGTCAGCGCGCAGATGCTGGCGAGCATGATGCGAAGCGAGCGGTTATGCACGGCTAGGCCAACCGGTAGAGTGGAGCCTGCGCCTGGCTGGATCGGCTGGAGCAGCTGGAGCAGCCAGAGCAGCTGAACCGGCTGAAGCAGCCAGAGCAGCTAGAGTAGCTTGAAGCGATAGCCATAACCACGCACCGTCTCGATCAGGGCAGGGTCGACCTTTGCAGTCTCCAGCTTGTCGCGCAGGCGTTTGACGTGGGTGTCGACCGTCTTTGTCTCCACCAGGTATTCCCAGCCCCAGGCCTCATGCAGCAGTTGGTCGCGGCTCATCACCTTGCCTGCGTGGCGCATCAGGGCTGCCAGCAGCTCGAACTCCCGCGGGGTCAGGTCGATGCCACCTGCAGGGCCGGCGGCCAGGTGGGTGCCCTCGTCTAGCGTGATACCCGAGGCCTCGATGACCTCGTTGTAGTCCTGCGCTGTGCTGGCGGTCTCCTGTTGCACGGAGCGGCGCAGCAGGGCCTTGACGCGGGCAATGAGCTCCCGTATGCCAAAGGGCTTGGCAAGGTAGTCATCGCCTCCTATCTCAAGCCCCACCACTTTGTCGAGCTCGGTGTCACGTGCCGAGAGGAACAGCACCGGCATCGTATGGTTGCTGCGGATATGACGCAACACCTCATAGCCATCCATCTTGGGCAGCATGACATCCAGGATTATGAGATCGAAGGGGTTGGCGTTCACCATGGCAACCGCGCTCGCCCCGTCGGCAGCGACCCAGACGTCATAGCCCTCCTTGCGGAGATTGTAGCTCACTACCTCGGTGATCGAAGGCTCATCATCGACAACGAGAATACGTGCTTGCGTCTTGTTCATGGTGCTTCCTCTCAGTCGATCCACCATGTGGCCTGGTTCGACGTATGGATCCTGGCAAAGGTACAACTCCGACAAATCAGCTCTCAACAGGAAATGATACCACGCACCTGGGGTACAATTGTGATTGTTGTCTAGACGTTTTGGAGGTAGCGTATGTTCTTCGCAGTGGATGTGGGTAACACCCAGACCGTCATGGGGTTGTACCAGGATGACCAGCTGCTGTGCCACTGGCGCATAGCGACCGTGACCACCGACACCGCTGATGAACTCGCAGCCAAGATAGCCGCGCTCTTCTCGTTGGAAAGCCTGGACAGCGCACATATCACCGACATGGCGATCGCCTCGGTGGTCCCGCCGCTCACTGAGCAGTGGCAACGAGTGGCGCAGCGCTTCGCTGAGAAAGAGCCGCTGATCCTCACCAGCCAGACTGACACCGGCCTTACCATATCCTACGCAGACCCCACGGAGATAGGCGCTGACCGCCTGGCTGACGCAGTGGCCGCCATCAGCCTCTATGGCGCGCCGGTCATTGTGGTGGACTTTGGAACCGCCACCAATATCGAGGTTATCGATAAAGACGGGGCCTTTGTGGGCGGCATCATAGCGCCGGGCCTGCTGACCTCAGCCAAGGCCCTGTTCGATGCGGCTGCCCGTCTGGCCAAGATGGATATCGAGGTTCCCGCCTCGGTCATTGGCGCAACCACCCGCGAGGCCGTGCAATCCGGCCTCACCTACGGCGAGATCGACCGCATCGACGGGTTGATCAACAGGGTGTTCGCTGAGCTGGGCTACCCGGCGACCGTGGTAGCAACCGGTGGTCTCTCCTCACGCGTAGTCGCGCTCTCAAAGACCATAGACGTGGTGAACGACGACATCACACTTGAAGGCCTGCGGCTTATCTACCAGCGCGCATCCTCATAACGAGAAGGGCGGGATTTCCCCTAGGCGCTTTTAACCTTTTTCTTCTTCCACACATAGTAAAGCCCAAGGATCTGTATGGTGATGAGCGGGGTCATCGCGACCATGGCGATCAACCCAAAGGCATCAGTCACCGCGTTTCCTCCCAGGGTGTGTGATGCCCCTATGGCCAGTGGCAACAGGAAGGCAGAGGTCAAAGGGCCAGAGGCTACACCGCCTGAGTCGAATGCCACCGAGGTGAATATCTTTGGGGTAACAAAGGCCAACCCAACCGAGATGATATAGCCAGGCAGGAGTACCCACATGATAGGCAGACCGGTGAGCACGCGAAGCATGGCTATCCCAATGGCCAGGGCTACCCCAATGGACAGCGAGAGCTTCATAGCCTTTTGGGAGATGACGCCCCTGGTGATGTCCGCAACCTGCGTGTTGAGCACTGCTACTGCCGGCTCTGCCCGTATGACAAAGTATCCAAAGACCATGCCTGCGATGACCAGTGCCCACCTGTAGTCCGAGCCTGCCAAATGATGCCCCAGCAGGTTGCCAACAGGGAAGAAGCCCAGATGTGCCCCCGTCAAGAAGAGTACCAAACCGACATAGGTCGCAAGAATGCCGAGAAGTATGGGGATCATCTTCTTCTTGGGGGTCTTTATCGCAAAGACGGAGAATGCCAGGAAGACCACGACGATGGGAGCCAATGACAGGAGCGTCTCATACGTGTACTTGAGCAGGGTACCCGCATAGGCGGTCGATAGTGCCGTATGCTCAGCGGCAGTCGCCGTGTAAACGGCATACTCCGCAGAACTGTTGTCTGGCGTGTATATCAGGCCCAGCACCATGACCGTGAGGATGGGGCCAATAGAGCATATGGCGATCAGGCCGAAGTTGTCATCCTCTGAACAGTTGTCCCTGTTGATGAAGGCGATACCAACCCCAAGCGCTATGATGAACGGCACGGTCATGGAACCCGTGGTGGCGCCGCCGGAGTCAAAGGCCAGAGGCAGGAAGTTCTCCGGCACAAAGCAGGCAACTATGAAAAGGATGGAGTAACCGATCAGGAGGATGAGCCTGAAGCTCAGGTGAAGGACTTCGCGCAGGAAGGCTATTGCCAGGAAGGCTCCCACGCCTGCCGCAACCGAGACAATGAGTATCGAGCTTGGAATGCCCGCTGCCAGTTCTGCCAGGACAAGGAGCCCTGGTTCGGTAATGGTGATGATGAAACCCAAGACAAGACCCATAAGGGCAAGGAACCATATCTTCTTCTTGCCTGCAATAAAAGAGCCCAGGATGTCGCCCATGGGTTTCATGGCGATGTCTGCGCCCAAGGTGAACAGGGTCATGCCTATCAGCAGGAAAACAGCGCCGATGATAAAGCTGACCGCGGCGTCAAAGGGTTGCGGAACACATACGAACATGAAGATAAGCACCAGTATTGTGATGGTAAGCACAGAGCGAAGCGCTTCAAGGAACTTCCCTTTTAAGGTACTGCCGATTCCGGGACTCAACCCTACTCCTTCTGACAATTCATGCCATGTATCCTGAGCCAAGCATAGGGTGGCTGACACATATTCGTGAAGCCTTACAGCACAAGGGCGGAAGCCTCCTGAAAGGAGACTTCCGCCCTGAAGTCTAAGCTTGAAACAACCTGATAGTTGCCAACCGAGTTTATTTAATTATGCATTTTATAGCACTCTGTATCACGTTGGTCAATATTGAGAGTGAGGATATGACACCCTACCCCGCTTGGGAACGCCTGGTTCTTAGCCGGTATCTACTGGTTTCACCTGGTAGTCTTCGAGGAAGTCCCTGAGTGAGCGCTCAAAGGGCGCATTGCCCTTATTGTCGGCTGGGATACTGGGGAAAGGCTGCACGCCAGGGGTGTCCACTCCATAGACCCCACGGCTTGCCCCGGTCAAGAGAGCGATAACGCTGTAGTTGCGGTACTTCGCCTGAGGAGATAACACGCAGCTGAGATTATTGTCCTCTGCGACGGGCAGTATGGTGTCTGCGAACTTCTCCTGCTGGACGAGAAGCGCATAGTAGCTCAGATCCCTTTCAAGCTGCTCGCTGGGAAGCTCGCCGGCCAAGTGGGACTCACTGGCATCGAAGAGCAGGTACGGCAGCATACCAGCCTCGCCGAGAAGGTCGAATTGCTGGGTGATACAAAGCGCTGTCTGATCCAATCTGGGTAGCGATGACCCTGTCGGCCAATAGACCGCCGTGTTGATGATGCCGTTGACACTGTAGGGCAGCTGCTGGTTCTGCGCCTGCTGATAGGCTAGTTTCTGTGTTGCTAACGCTTCTGACTCTGCCTCCGTTGCTGCGCTGACTGTGTCCAGTATCGGCCGATAGGATACCGTGACCTCAAGATACCCGGCCTCGACAAGCTTTGTGGTGAGGGGGTAGTTCGAGTCAAAGGCAACGGCGATGCTGGTGGTTCCCAGGGGGGTTGCAGGGGGGGAGACGACTATCTCACCCACTGCGCTCTCATCATCGTCATCTTGGGCCTTTATGTCGCCGGACTCTGGTTCACCTGAGAGCCCCGTGGTTCCGGAGGTTCCGGAGGCTCCGGGGGTTCCCGTCGCGGTGGATGCTGCCGTGGGCGGGCGAAACGCCTTGTACGTGAAGCTCCATTCCTGTGCCAGGGCCCGAGCGAGGGTCACCTCATAATCCTCATTGTCAGCTTTAGGCAGGATCTCCTGGAGTGCGCTGAGCAGCTGCTCGTCGGTGAGGCCGAAGCCATGCTCGCTGTTTATACGGATGAGGACCGGTATACCACCGTTGCGGGTGATGAGCGAACCCAACTCTTCAACAAGATTGTCGCCGTCTGCCGTTGTGCGGGTGAGCAGGACAACGGTGCGTCCCTTGAGGCGGTCTTTCTGCCAACCGGCTGCCAGCTGGCTTGCAAAGAGCTGCTCGTCCTCAAGCTGGTCGGTGAGCTCGCGATTGACCCTGTTGAGCTCATCGAACTGCTCGGTGAGGGATTGGGCGAGATTGCTTGAGGCGTCGCGCACCAGGTCAGAGCCAGTGAGCGCAACCCCTAGCAGCAGGCCGATAGCCAGCGCTGCGAAGATCGAGACTATGGTGACCAGGTGGTAGCGGAAGTTATACATAAACATGCAGCCCTTCTGTAAGCAGGCTTATTGTAACGCTTGCGTGCGCTCTGGGCACGCCAGGGGCCCTCATATGCCCGACCTCATATGCCCGACCTCATATGCCCGACCTCATATGCCCGACCTCATATGCCCAGCCAGAAGCGGAGGTTGAGCCAGATGACGGTGAAGATCTCACGCAGAGGCGGTGAGGCCGCGATGACGATTATGAGCACGGCAAGGAAGCTCAGCACTATGACGGGGATCTGCCAGGCGGGCGGGGTGGCGCGGTAGAGCTTGCTCACGCCTTTGGCATCGACCAACTTGGTGCCCACCTTCAACCGTATCAGAAAGGACGAAGCCATACCGCTGCGCCCCTTGTCGAGGTATTCCACCAGGTTGGAGTGGGTGCCCAAGGCGACGATAAGGTCGGCCTTCTTCACCCAGGCAAGCAGCAACGCCAGATCCTCGCTGGTGGCCGGCAGCGGCCATTTGGTGTATGCCAGGCCAAGCTCCTCCATGTGCTCAGAAGCGGTGACTGTACCGTCCTCAAAGGCGTGGGCGATGACCTCGGCGCCACAGAGCAGCGCCTTGTCGGAGACCGAGTCCATGTCACCGATGATGATATGGGGCTTGAAGCCCGACTCAAGCAACGCATCTGCGCCACCGTCCACACCGATGAGCACGGGGTGCATCTCCCGGATATAGGGTCGCAGCATGTTGAGGTCCTCGCGGTAGTCGTAACCGCGGACCACGACAAGCACCTGCTTCTTGCGGATCTCGGTTGTGATGGGCGGGACCCAGGGGTCGAAGATCAGCTCGCCTTTCTGCCGGTCGATGTACTCGACGGTGTTGGTGACGAACTGCTCCATCTGGGTGTCGAGGGTCTCCTCGGCGGCCTCCAGCTTCTGTTCGATCAGCTCCTTGGTGAGTACGGTGCCGGTGGCTATCGCCTTATCCTTGAGGTAGACCGTATCCTGTTTAAGGGAGATGGGAAGGTTGTCCTCCAGGTCGTCGAAGACGGCCTGACCCGCCTCATCCAACAGGAGCACTCCCGCGTCCACGATGATGCCGGGGCCTATGTTGGGATACCTGCCTGAGATGGAGCTTGCCGCGTTGACCACGGCCTTAACGCCAGAGGCGACCAGGGTCTCAGCTGAGACGCGGTCTATGTCCTCATGGTCGATGATGGCGATATCGCCCGGTTTCAGGCGTTTGACCAGGTGCTTGGTCCGCTTACCCAGCTGTGCCGTACCGTTCAGCGTTGCCGTGTTGTCGCGACGGTCATCGTCGCGTTGGCCGGGTAGGCGGATACGTGTCGGTACGGTTGGTGTCACTGCGCTCCCCTGCTTCTTGTCACTGCGCTCCCCTGTTTCTTGTCATCACCTACGCCCGCTCGTACTCACTGCGCTCCCCCGCTCTCCAGCAGGGTGCGGGCATGCTCCAGCGCCACCTCATCAGCGCGACCAGAGAGCATCCGGGCGATCTCTGCGACCCGCTCCTCACCCGCTACCTCGCGGATCTCCGTGATAGCCACCCCGTCTACCGTGGACTTCTCCACTAAGAGCTGCTTGTCCGCCACCGCTGCGATCTGCGCAAGGTGCGTGACGACGATGACCTGGTTATCTGCGGCCAAAAGGCGCAAACGCAAGGCGATGGCCGTTGCCGTGTTCCCTCCTATGCCCGCGTCGACCTCATCGAAGATAAGAGTGGTGGGCCGCTCATTTGACCGGAACAGCGTCTTGAGTGCGAGCATGAGGCGGCTGAGCTCACCACCGCTGGCTATCTTTGCAAGCGGGCGGGGCTGGCTCGCCTCGCTGGGCTTGTACAGCAGCTCATACCGGTGCGAGCCCTTCTCGCTCCAGGACGGCCGGGGCAATGCCTGTGAGGCGTACTCCACAGAGGCGCCCTGCATGGCGAAGTCATCCAGCGCCGCGCTCAGTGCTGTGGCGAGCTCTGCGGCTGCCTGTGCGCGAACGGCGACAAGCACGTCAGCGGCGGCAAGCAGCTGCTCCTCTGACAGCGCTGCCTGCTGCTCGGCCGCGGCGATGCGCCCGGTCAGGTCCTCACAGAGGCTCAGCTGGTCCGCCGCCTGCTCCCAAGCAGCGAACACATCCTCCATGCGCGGGCCATAGCGCTTACGCAGCCCCTCAAGCGCAGCAAGGCGGCTGAGCGCCTCGTCAAGCGCCCGGGGGTCGAAATCCACGCTTTCACGATAAGCACGCAATGATGCCGCCAGGTCCTCGCCCGTGATACTAAGGGACTCAAGCTGTGCTGACAGTTCGTCGAGCCGTGGGTCGACACCGGCCTGCTGGGCAAGCTGGCGTTGGGCATCTGCCAGCGCATTCAGCGCGCCCTGCTCGTTGCGCAGGGCCTCCAGCGCTGCCTGTGAGGCGACCGCCAGCGACTCACCGTTGCGTAGTACAGGCAGCTGCTGCTCAAGGCTCTCATACTCGCCCGGTTGCGGGGAGGTGGCCTCCATCTCGCGCAATATATGACGGGCGGCATCCTGGGTCTGCGCTGAGGTGCGCGCCGCTTTTTTAAGCCCTTCCAGCTCGCGTTTCCTCTCCTCGCAGGCTGAGAGCACCTGCTGGTAGGCCGCAAGGGCCTCAGCCCCTGGGACGCCTGCGAACTGATCGAGGTAGTCCAGCTGGATGGCCGTGGAGAGCAGGGATTGATGCTCGTGTTGGCCGTGCAGGTCTATCAAGGGCCCGATCTTCTCGGCAAGGCTCCCCACGGTAACCATGGCATCGTCCAGGGTGCAGCGCGACCGGCCTTCGCGGTTCAGTCGGCGCCGGATGACATGCTCTGTTGCGCCTTGGACCAGGAGGCCTTCCACCAACAGCTCAGATGAGCCGTCGCGTATGGCCAGCACGTCGCCGCGCTCGCCCAGCAGTAGTTTGATTGCGCCAACCAGGGCGGTCTTACCGGCTCCGGTCTCGCCGGACAGCACCGTCAGGCCACTGGAGAAGGCCAGGTGCGCATCGCGCACCAGGGCGTAGTCGCGGACGTGGAGCTCATCAAGCATGTGTGCCTCTGAAGAAGGTCCGGGAGATATGGTCATAGAAGTCGTAGGGACCAAAGCGGGCCAGAAGCAGCTTCTCAGGACAGACGCTGACTTCGATGTTGCGGGGCTCATTGGAGGTGGTGGAGGGAATCCAGAAGACCTCACCGTCTATGAAGAGGACAAGCTGCTGGCGGTTCTGCTGGTTGGGGACTATGCCCACCACGTCGTTGCGGGTGGTGACTATGGCGCGGCTGGTGAGGCTGTGGGGCGAGATGGGGACCACGCAGAGGCCCTCATGCGCGGGCGAGATGATGGGGCCGCCGGCCGAGAGTGCGTAGCCGGTGGAGCCGGTGGGGGTTGCAACCAGGATGCCATCACCTTTTACCGAGGTGATGTAGGTGCCGTTGATGGCTAAATCGAGCTCTACTATGCGGCCGAAGTGGCCGCGGGAGACCGCGAGCTCATTGACGGCTATCTGGTGGTCTGTGTGACCGTCCTCATAGGTCACCGCGACGTCAAGCAGAGAGCGGGCGTCAAAGCTGAGCTGGCCGTTCAGGGCAGCCTGCAGGGCTGGTATGAGGTCGTCCACCGTAGCACCGGAAAGGAATCCCAGGCGGCCGAAGTTATAGCTGAGCAGCGGTATGCCCGCCCTGCCCACCAGATGGGCCGCGCGCAGGGTGGTGCCGTCGCCGCCAAAGCTGCAGACCAGGTCATAGTTGGTTATGGCTGCGCTGAACTCACTGAAGCGCGAGTCCTGCTCCTCGAAGATCCCGCTGGAGAAGAGGTCATAGCTGATCCCCTTGGCCTCAAGCCACTCGGACATGGCCTGCAGGGCCTGCGCGGTGGGATCCTTGGTGGTATTGGAGAACAGCAGCACCTTCATAGTTATCGAGCCAATCTCTTGTGTGCCTGGTGGACCACGGTTGGTACGTCAATGGTAACAGGAATGCCGCTGTGGTGGGCGAGCAGGAAGAATTCGATATTGCCTTTTTGCCCGGCGAGGGGCGAGAAGGTCAGAGCCTGGGGGGCAAGGCCGACTGTAAGGGCGGCCTCAAGTACCTGCTCGAGAGCCTGTTGGTGGGCCGCGGGTGCGGTGACCACTCCCCTGCCGACCAGCTCAGGCGCCAGCTCGAACTGCGGTTTGACCAGAGCGATGAGCACACCGGCCTCGCCAAGGAACGGCAACAGCACGGGCAGGGCTGAACGTAGTGAGGTGAAGCTCAGATCGCAGACCACCAGGTCAAAAGGGGCGTCGGCTAAGGCCGGGTCAAGCTCACGGATATTGGTGCGCTCAAAGACCGTGACGCGCCCGTCCTGGCGGAGCTGCCAGGCGAACTGCCCATAGGCCACATCCACGGCGACAACCTGGGCAGCACCGCGCTGCAGCAGGCAGTCGGTGAAACCGCCTGTGGACGCTCCCACATCAAGGCAGCGCAGGCCACGGGGGTCAAAGCAGAAATCCGCCAGGGCGCCGGCAAGCTTGTCGCCGCCGCGCGACACATACCTGCTGTGGGCCTTCATCCTGATGTGTGTCTGGGGATCGACGAGCAAAGCGGGTTGGGTCAGGCAGATATCATCTCCCAGCACCTCGCCTGCGCGTATCCTGCGCTCAGCCTCGTCCGTGCTGGCGCAGAAACCCTGCAAGACCAAGAGCTCAGTCAGTCTGACCTTGTCCCTGGAGGACATCGCGGATCCTCTCTGCAATCTGGGAAGCGGTTAGCCCCAGCTCTCTGAGAAGCTCCTCCACACTTCCGTGTTTGACAAAATCGTCCGGTATACCCAAGGTGAGCACGCGCGGTTGCGATTGCGCCGTCGCAGTTGCAGGCGCTGATCCCTGCCTGGCGAGCTCCTCAAGCACGGCTGAGCCAAAGCCGCCCACCACGGTTCCCTCCTCCAGCGTCACCAGCAGAGGCGCCAAGGCAGCCTGTGCGACAGCTTCCTCGTCCAGCGGCTTCACCCAGAGCATGTTGTAGACGGAGGCCTCAATACCTTGTTCGGCCAGAAGTCCCGCGGCATCGAGGGCTGTCTTGACCATGCGGCCCACCGCCAGGATGCTTGCTTGGGCGCCGTCACGCAGCTTGATCGCCTTTCCAACTGGCAGCAGCTGCGGATCAGTGTCAGTGGCAGCACGTGTGGCGTCATCTGCCTGATCCGGCACCGAGCCACGGGGGTAGCGCAGGGCCACCGGGCCATCATCCAAGACGAGGGCCGTATGCAGCGCGTCGCGTAACTGTTGGGCGTCCGCTGGAGCGAGCAGGCGCATTTTAGGCACAGTGCGCAGGTAGGCAAGGTCAAAGAGGCCATGATGGGTGGTACCGTCCTCCCCCACCACGCCAGCCCGGTCCACGCAGAACACCACATGCGCATCCTGCAGGGCGACGTTTATCATCAACTGGTCGTAGGCCCGCTGCAGGAAGCTGGAATAGATGGCGACCACCGGCAACTTGCCACCCAGGGAAAGGCCCCCGGCAAGGGCGACCGCGTGTTCCTCGGCAATACCCACGTCGAAGAAGCGGTGCGGAAAGGTCTCGGAGAAGGCTGTCAAACCTGTGCCATCACCCATGGCGGCGGTGATGGCCACAAGATTGTCGCGCGCTGTTGCCTCGGCGAGCAGGGCTTTGGAAAAAACCTCCGTATAGCTGGGGTTATGGCTCTTCTTACCGTTGAATCGACCTGTCCTTGGGTCATAGCAACTCACTCCGTGGAAGCGCTCCGGTTGCATCTCTGCCGGGGCGTAACCCCTACCCTTCTGCGTGACCGCATGGATAAGGACCGGTCCCTTGGACTTCTTGGATGCCTGCAGGGCCTCGCTTATCGTCTCGATATCATGTCCGTCGATGGGGCCGATGTAGACGATACCCATGTCCTCAAAAAAGGTACCCGGCACCACAAGCTTCTTAAAGGAGCCCTTGGCCGTCTCGCCCGCGTTGACAAGGAACCTGCCAAGCCGGCCGGTGCTTGCCATGCGGCCCTCGACCGTATCGCGTAATGTGGTGTAAGCCCTGCTCATCCGGGCCTTGCCCAGGTGCAGGGAGAGCGCTCCCACATTGTGCGAGATGCTCATCTCGTTGTCATTGAGCACTATGGTGAGGTCGGTTTGGAGCTGGCCGATCTGGTTGAGGGCCTCGAAGGCCAGGCCGCCTGAGAGGGCGGCATCGCCGATAAGCGCCACGATGCGCTCGTCGGTCTGGTTCAGGTCGCGTGCCAGGGCAAGGCCCAAAGCGATGGAGAGCGAGTCCGAGGCGTGCCCGGAGTCATGGGCGTCAAAGACGCTTTCCTCGCGGCGCGTGAAGCCGCTGATACCCTCGAAGCTGCGCAGTGTCTCGAAGTCCTGCTCCCGTGGGGTCAGGAGTTTGTGCGCGTAGGCCTGGTGGCCCACGTCGAAAACCAGGCGGTCGACGGGCAGATCGTAGGCCCGATGCAGGGCTATGATGAGCTCTACCGCACCCAGGCTGGAAGCCAGATGCCCGCCGCTGATGGAGGTCACCTGGATGATGCGCCTGCGAATGAGCGCAGCAAGCTCCGCAAGCTGGGAGAAGCCCATTTGCTTGAGTTCATCGGGATCCGGTATGTTGAAGGTGTTAGCCGAGTTGTTCCCCATGGTCGCTGTGTTAGTCGCCTTCGCTGGTTGCCTCTACGTCCGCGCCGCCCTCGCCGGAGTTCTCGTCGTCGCTGGTGCCATCTTCATCCTCGTCATTGCGAGCGATGGCATCGCCATCGCGTGGCAACCTAGCCGACACGGTTGCGGTTTTGGGCTCGATGGCTGACGTGTCTCCTTCATCCTCCAAGGCTGTCTCGTCCAGCTCCTCAGCTGAGAAGTCTGTACGGTCTATCATCTCGGCGCAGGCGGCTCCCAGACGCAGTGCCTCCTCGTACAGGTCGAGGCTTTTCTCCAGGGGCATATCCTTTGCCTTTATCTGCGTTACTATCTCCTCCAGGCGCTCGCGCGAGCGGCCGTATGAGCTCTGTTTATCCATGCGCAGCCTTCTTCTCTCTCTTGGACTTCGCCTTCTTTCCCCCAGCGCCGTCCCCTTTTCCTGCCTCCTCATCGAGGTGGCCGGCGATCCTGCCTAGCACCCCGTTCACGAAACGCGAGCTCTCGTCCTCTCCCCCAAAGCTTTTCGCCAGCTCCACTGCCTCGTTGATGGAGACGCTGTAGGGGATGTCATCCCTGAACAGCATCTCGAAGGTCGCCAGCCGCAGTATACTCCTGTCTACCAGCGGCATGCGCCCCAACGACCAGTTCTCCGAGATCTCGGCGATGAGCCTGTCTATGGTCTCGCTGTTCGCCTGCACTCCCGCAAGCAACATGCAGGTGAATTCACAGGGAACCCCCACCTCGTCCACGCAGAAACCCTCTTTGAGGATGGTCTCGTAATCCTGCCCGGTGATCTCCGCCTGGAAAAGGATCTGCAGAGCCTTTCTGCGGGCGGTCGAGCGTGCCTGATGCTGTTCTTGCGTGGAACTCATAAGCCGCCTATTCAGGGAACTGGATGCCGTCCACAAAGACATCGACACTTGCCACTGTAACGCCCACTTGCATCTCCATGGTCTCGATAACCACAGCCCTGATCTGCTCGGCGATCACCTGCAATTGGAAGCCATAGAAGACCTGCACGTGGACGGCGATGTTGATCTGCCCGTCGTCCTCGGCTGTGATAATGACGCCCTGGGCCGGGTGCTTCTTGCTGAGGGCTGAGATCAGGCTGTCGCTGATGCTTGGCGCTTTGACCTGCGCAACCCCGTCTACCTCGTGTACCGCATAGGAGACGAGCGTCTCGACCACGCCAGGAGCAATGGTCACACCGTCGCTTGTGATAGTCTCATACATGGTTCCATCCTTTCGGGTCCTTACCTGTGAGCTGCCCGGTGTTGTCCGGCCTCACGGTATCTTCCTGTCTCCTTATAGCAATACCTGCTCATGGGTGGGGATGTAGTCCGTATGGGCCAGCCCCGCGTTGAAATCCTGCTCGTCGACAACCTTCTTATGGAAGGGGATGGTTGTCTTGATGCCCTCTATCTTGAGTTCATCGAGGGCCCTTCTCCCCCGTGCGATGGCTTCCTCGCGCGTGGTGCCCCAGACCACCAGCTTGGCCACCAGCGAGTCGTAGCTGGGGGGGACTGTGTAGCCGTAGTAGAGGTGCGTGTCGAGGCGCACGCCGGGGCCGCCCGGCACCGACAGCGCGGTGACCGCTCCGGGACTCGGCCAGAAGTTGTTGGCGGGGTCCTCGGCATTAATGCGGAACTCGATGGCGTGCCCGTTGGGCTCAAAAGGGGCCCGGTCGACAAAGCTGATGGGCTCACCTGCGGCGATGCGTATCTGCTCCTTGATGAGGTCGGTGCCGGTGATGAGCTCGGTGATGGGATGCTCCACCTGGATGCGGGTGTTCATCTCCATGAAGTAGAAGCTGCCGTTTGTATCAAGCAGGAACTCAACAGTGCCAGCGCCCACGTAGCCAACCTCGCGGACCGCCATAAGCGCGGTCTCGCCCATGCGGGCGCGCAACTCGGGTGACACGGCGGGCGACGGCGCCTCCTCCACCAGCTTCTGGTGGCGGCGCTGTATGGAGCAGTCGCGCTCGCAGAGGTGCAGGGCGTTGCCATGAGTGTCGGCCAGTACCTGTATCTCTATATGGCGGGGGCGGAGCAGGTATTTCTCAAGGTAGACCTCGTCGTTGCCAAATGCTGCCTGAGCCTCGGCCTTTGCCGCGTTGAACAGTGATTCCAGTTGGTCGGGACTCTCTACTATACGCATGCCCTTGCCACCGCCGCCTGCGCTCGCCTTGATGAGCACGGGGTACCCGACCTTCTCGGCGAAAACCGCAGCCTCCTCAGGGGTCTCAAGTGACCCGTCTGAGCCGGGCACGGTAGGCACACCGATGCGCATCATGGTCTCGCGGGCAACGTTCTTGTCGCCCATCATCTCGATGGCCTCAGGCGAAGGGCCTATAAAGACCAGGCCGTTGTCCGCGCAGATGCGAGCGAAGGTCGCGTTCTCGGCCAAAAAGCCGTAGCCGGGGTGTATTGCCTGCGCTTTACGGGAGGAAGCGGCCCCGATGATGGCCGGGATGTTGAGGTAGGACTGGGCCGAGGGGGTGGGCCCTATGCAGACACTCTCATCCGCCAGCTGGACGGCGAGCGTGTTCTTGTCGATGTCCGAGTAGACCACAACGCTGCAAACACCCAGCTCACGCAGGGCGCGCACCACACGGACGGCCACTTCACCACGGTTTGCGACGAGTACTTTGTCAAACATGCTCAACCCACGCTCTGCGTTGGCTCGAGGTAGAACAATACGGTGCCGTATTCCACCGGCATGCCGTTCTCGATGCAGACTTCGCGGATGGTTCCCATCTGCTCTGCGACAATCTCACTCATGAGCTTCATGACCTCGACGATGCATAACGGCTGACCAGCGACCACATCATCGCCTACCTGGACAAAGGGGTCGGCTCCCGGTTTTGGCGCTGAGTAGAAGTTGCCCACAAAACTCGAGGTGATGGGGACCCAACTACCGGGACGGTCTTGAGCATCTGGTGGCAGAGGGGTTGGCGGCTGGTCGGGTTGCAGCGCACCTGTGCCGGTCTGCACCACAGGATCTGCCTGAAGCACACCTGTACCAACCTGTCCGGGGGCGCGCACCGTGATCTTGGTGCCTGCCTCCTCTACGGTGATCTCGCCGACTTTTGATGCTTCGAACACCTTGACGAGTTCTTTTATCTGATTGATGTCCACGTTCTGTTCCTCCTTGGTGCCAATAGCCTCTTCTTCAAGCAGGAAGCTTGTCTTCTCAGAGGTGCGGTGCTTGGCAAGATAGGTGCGCGCCTCGTTGGGGAAAAGCGCCCACATGAGCACGTCTTCCTCGCTGCGGGCCAGCTCGCCCGCCTCCTGAGCGACCTCTTTATAGGTGTCGGTAACCAGGCTTGAGGGCGCTATGTCCGGATCGAGCATCTTGGCTTCAGGGTCGCTGAGGACCCTTGCGACCACGTCTTTATCCAGGGGACCTGGCGCCTTGCCATAATAGCCGAGGATGTAGTCTTTCATCTCCTTTGAGATGATGCTCCATCGCTTGCCAGTGAGCACGTTGATCACTGCTTGGGTGCCCACTATCTGGGACAGGGGCGTCACCAGTGGTGGGTAGCCAACCTCGGCGCGGACGCGGGGCATCTCCTCCATCACATCCGGCAGGCGGTCAGAGGCCTTCTGTATCTCCAGCTGGCTGATGAGGTTGCTCATCATGCCGCCTGGCACCTGGTGGCTGTAGACCTGCATATGGATGAGCGAGGTGACGCCGCGCTTGTAGTTGCCGCGCATGCGCACGCTTTCCCAATACTCGGCGATCTCAAAGAGCAGGTCGAGGTCCAACCCGGTGTCATAGCCGCTCTCCTTGAGCGCGGCCACTATCATCTCCACCGCAGGCTGCGAGTTGCCAAAGGCCAGAGGGGCGGCAGCGGTGTCCACTATCGCAGCGCCGGCTTCGGCCGCCTTGAGGTAGTTCGCCGGGGCCATACCACCTACGTAGTGGCAATGCACGTGCACCGGCAGCCCGATCTGCTCGCGGAAGGCCTTGACCATGCGCTCCGTGCGATACGGTGTGAGCATGCCGGCCATGTCCTTGATGCAGATGGAATCGGCTCCCAGGTCCTTGAGCATCTGTGCGTAGTCGATGAAGCTGTCCAGGGTATGTACCGGGCTCATCGTATAAGAGATAGCGCCCTCAAAATGGGCATCAGCCTCCTTGATGGCAGCAGCGCAGTCCTTGACGTTACGGATATCATTGAGGGCGTCGAACACGCGGAAGACCTCGATGCCGTTACGGTACGATGCCTTGATGAAGCGGTCGACTATCTCTTGGGAGTAGTGGCGGTAGCCCACCAGGTTCTGCCCGCGCACCAGCATGGAAAGCGGTGTCTTGGGGCAATGCTTCTTTATGGCGCGCAGCCGCTCCCAGGGGTTCTCGTCCAGAAAGCGCAGGCAGGTGTCGAAGGTAGCCCCGCCCCAGGCCTCAATCGCCCAGTAACCGACCTTGTCCATCTTGGGCAGGATGGGGAGCATGTCGCCAATCTGCATGCGCGTTGCCCAAAGGCTCTGATGGGCATCGCGGATGGTTGTGTCCATGATGTGCAGGGTTCTCACAGCACCTCCTTATTCCTCGTTTTCAAAACAGGCGCAGCTCCCGGGGGAAGGGGAACTGGTGGCGAAAAAAGCGTAATTGTTGATTATATCGGAATTCAGCCCTTTCAGGCGAAATCCGTGGTCTGTGGATCAGCTTTGGTGGGGCAGACGGCAGGTGGGCGGCTCTGTGGTGACTGGGTTGGCGGAGTCTTCTCCTACACCCGTGTGATATAACGAGAATCGCGCGTGTCTATCTTGAGCACGTCCCCGTTATTGACGAACATGGGCACCTGCACCACCGCGCCGGTCTCCATGGTCGCGGGCTTGGTACCGCCCTGCACCGTGTCGCCCTTGAAGCCGGGCTCCGTCTCGGTGACCTCCAGCTCCACAAACATGGGCGGCTCCACGCCAATGAGCTCCTCGCCGGCGTACTGCAGGCTGGCCACCTCGTTCTCCTTGAGCCACTTGGCCGCCTCGCCCACTATGTCCGCGGTGAGCGCGATCTGCTCGTAGGTCTCTGTGTCCATGAAGTTGAAATCGCCGCCATCTGAGTAGAGGAACTGCATGTCCTTGGTCTCCATGCGGATCTCATCGAACTTCTCGCCAGCGCGGAAGGTGAGGTCGTTTACGCGCCCTGTGCGGATGTCACGCACCTTGGTCCGCACAAACGCGCCGCCCTTGCCCGGCTTGACATGCTGGAACTCTATGATGGTGTAGGGCTTGCCGTCGATGATGATGGCCTTGCCGTTCTTGAAATCAGCAGTAGAGATCGCCACTGGCCTTCCTTTCTCGCAATACGTGTGAGCTTACCAGTATAAACGATTGCCGTTGGTGCTGCTTGGCTGCAGGACGGGGGGCGGTACGATTATGACAAAGGGGACGGTCCCTTTTGTCATATTGTCACCCCTGTCACACTATATTGTCACCCCGCGCTTCATGACAAAGGGGACATGACAAAAGGGACCGCCCCCTTTGTCATGACAAGGCGCGAGGGAGATGTGAGCTTGGCGCGCGGAGGTCGCGCCTCTTGAGGACGGGCGCTGGGCGTGGGTTGCGGTTGCCTCGTTATGAGAATGCGGGACGGCTGAGTTTCACGCCGTGGTTGCGGGGGTGGCCCAGTAGCCTTGCCTCTGGAAGTACCGAGCGTTGCCTTTGGCGGTGTCGGCGCTTTCGCAGACACCGAAGACCGTCGAGCCGCTGCCGGTCATGAGCGCGGCGTATACCCCGGGCTGGGCTGCCACATCTGTGATGAGAGCAGCCAGCTCTGGCAGCAGCGAGCAGGCGGCGCTGGTGAGGTTGTTGGCAAGCTGGTTTGCGATGAGCTGCGGGGATGCGTTGCGCTGCTCCAGCAAGGTTACCAGGGGTTGCGCAGGTGGCTCTGGCTGCGGGTCTGCGTCAAAGGCCGCATAGGCCGCAGCGGTTGAGACCCCGGCTGGGGGCTTGACCAGCACTACGTCGAGTGCGGGTTGGGGCAGCAGCTTGAGCAGCTGGCTGCCGTTGCCGCCCATGAGCGCGCAGCTGTTGTAGAGGAAGTACGGCACGTCGGCGCCCAACCTTTTCGCGGCCTCAATCACGGAGGCGCCAAGCGGGTCGAGATCCCAGATGCTGGCGAGCGCCTTGAGCGTTGTGGCGGCGTTTGAGGAGCCGCCTGCCAGGCCGGCCTCAGGGGGAATCGACTTCTCGAGCAGTATATGCAGGTGCCCTTTGAGCTCTCTGGCGCAGCTCTCTTCCAGTGCGGCTACAGCTTTGTAGACGATGTTCTGCTCCATGGGCAGGTTCAGCGGTGGGATGTCTGGGGCGCTGAGCACCTCAAGGGTGATGCGGCGCTCCGGGTTGGATGCGAAGGAGAACGTAAGCTTGTCGCAGAGGTCGATGGTGGTGAACACCGAGGTGAGCGTGTGCCTGCCCTGCTCGATGGTGGGACTGACCGCGAGCAGGAGGTTGAGCTTTGCGGGAGCTTGGAGGGTGAACCTGGTCATGGGGTCGCCCCGTTTTTCTCGTTGGCTTTGTTTGCACGCAGCACGGCGAAGAAGGAGCTGAGCAGCTGTGAGCACTCCTGCTCGCAGATGCCGGGCGTCACAGCGAAGCTATGGTTGAGGCGCGGGTCGCTGTTGACCTGGTAGAGCGTGCCGAGGGCCCCGGCCTTGGGGTCGAATGCGCCAAAGACGCAGCGGTCGATGCGAGCCTGGTGCATGAGGCCGGCGCACATGAGGCAGGGCTCAAGCGTCACGTAGACGGTGCAGCCGGTCAGCCGCCAGCGTCCGAGCGTGCGTGATGCCTGCTGAAGGGCTGCGAACTCTGCGTGCGCGGCTGGGTCCGCGTCGATCTCGCGCCTGTTATGGGCTGACGAGACGAGCATGCCGTCACAGACGACCACCGCCCCAATGGGCACCTCACCGATGCTGGCAGCAAGTTTTGCCTGCTCGAGGGCGAACTGCATGAAGCGGATGTCGTCAGGATTGCCTGCGGCCTGGTCTGCGGTTCGCCCTGCAGTCTGGCCTGCGGTTCGCCCTGCAGTTGATATGTCCTTATCAGTTTTCATATGCCAATTGTAGTGCAATCTGGTATCCTGTGATGCGCTCATTGAGCGCTCGTGCGGAGGGATGGCAGAGCGGTTGAATGCGGCAGTCTTGAAAACTGTTGACCGGGTAACCCCCGGTCCCGGGGTTCGAATCCCCGTCCCTCCGCCACAATAGACCTCTGGAAGCCTTTATGGTTTCCAGAGGTCTATTGCTGACTGGAAGACGGGGATTCGAACCCTTAGTCCTTCAAGCCCAAGGCGATCAGCGAAGTAGTCGAAGGCGATTTCGAGCGTGAAACCCATAATAGTTGGTTCGTATGCGAGGACTGTTTGAGCTGCGAAGCAGCGAGTTCCGCAGCAGAACCTACTATTATGGGTTTCGCGACGCGAGTCAGCCGAGATACTTCGCTGACTGCCTTCCCCGTCCCTCCGCCACTCAGAACACCCAATAAAGCCTGCTGTCTGTCAGTGTGTAGCCCAGCTTTCTGTTCAGCGCCAAAGAGGCCACGTTATCAACCACTATCTGCCCAAAGGGGACCAGCCCCTGCTCAAGGAACAGGTTGGTCATGAAGCTGAGCAGCTCTGCCCCAAAGCCCTTTCTCTTGTGGCCCTCGAACACCTCCAACATCCCTAT
>WRHL01000005.1 GCA_009783245.1 Coriobacteriia bacterium | reverse complement strand
GCGCTCCGGCTTCGCCTGCGCTCGCAATGACGGGAGTATTATAGGGCTTGCAGCCGGTAGACCCTTGCAGGCGCATGTGCAAGGGTCGGCAGCATTGAAGTGGGAGCGTTGCCTATGCGCAACGTTGGGAGGTTTGTGGGGTTGTCTGCTGAAAAGTAGCTATAGGGAAGAGAGCCAAGACTCGAAGAGGGCTTTTTGCTCTGCAGCGGAGTCCTGGGGGTAGCCTACCTTGATGACGGGTTTTTCGAGTATACCCTTAAGGCGCGTGCCGTCCTTGAGTTCTGCCATAAAGGCTGGGCGGCGCAGTTGGCGGTTGACCTTGACTGAGGCAGTCTTCTCCTTAAGGAGCAGGAGGAACTCCTCGCCGGTGACCTCGATGCGATACTCGTGATTCTCGGCGTCGGTAAAGCAATTCTCTATCTTCTTGGACTCAAAGCGCATGTTCAGCTCCAGCCCGCGGATGAGGTGATGATGTCTCGCATGGCCTCGATGAAGGCCAGGATCTCTGCGTGGATGGTGAAGCGGCTGAGGCTCACGCGCACGGTTCCTTCTGTTGGATCGACATCCAGGCAACTGAAGATGTATGGCGCACAATGCAGCCCGGTGCGCACCACAATGTCATAGCTGTCACAGAGAAGACTGCCGATATCCTGGGGCGTCATGTCAGCAAAGGTGAAGGAGAGGACCGGGGTACCGCCTGGTCCGGGGTCTATAACGATTGCTCCCAGTTCCGAAAGCGCGGCTTTGAGGAACTGCAGCTCTGCTTCTATAGCGTCATGCGCATCAGCGGTCAGCGGGTTCTCCCGCAGCCAACTCAACGCTGCCAAGAGGCCGTAGGCTCCGGGCTCATTGCCAGTGCCAGCCTCCAGGTGCAGCGGCATCTCAGGCGGCATAAGCTCGCTGTCAGAATGGATGCCGGTACCACCCACCAGGTGGGGGATAAGGTCAAGCCCTGGTCGCACATACAGGCCGCCTATGCCCTGCGGTCCCAGCAGGTACTTGTGCCCGGTGAAGGCTGCCAGGTCAACACCCCACTCCTCCAATGCGACGTCAAGCCAGCCCAGGCTTTGTGCCACATCAAGCAGGAGGAGGGCGCCGCCCGCATGGGCCGCGGCGGCAAGGGCGGCCACATCATTGACTGCGCCGGTGACATTGGAGGCATGCGTGCAGACACACAGTTGCGGCTGCAACTTAGCGATGGCAGCAGACCACGTTCCAACTGGTACACGCCCAAACCTGTCGGTATCCAGGTAATGCACCTTAACTCCAGCGCCCTGGCTGAGCGCATAGAGCGGCCGCAGCACCGAGTTATGCTCGGCCTTGGTGGTGAGCACGCAGTCGCCAGCCGTAAGTCCCAGACCAAAGATGCCCACGTTAAGCCCCCAGGTGGCGTTTGCCCCCAGGGCGATGCGTGAGGGATCCGTAACCCCCAAAACACAGCAAAGCTCCTTGCGCAGGGCGCCCATGACGTCGAAGTCCTCAATGCCGCCGCGGTTCGCAGCGCCAGGCGGTTGGCGCAGGGCCTGCGCTACGGCCTCGGTAACACCAGGCGCCTTTGGCCAGGAGGTCGCGGCATTGTTGAGGTAGATGAGGGATTCTGGCAGCAAAAGACCCGTCCTTATCGTTATGGAAAGCTAGAGGAGGTCGCGCTCATCGAGGATCTCGATGGCCTTATTAAAGGTCTGCTCGACAATGTCGGGACAGCGGCTGCGCTTGTTCGCCGCGTCGCCTTCGAGTATGCCGGGGCAGGTGATGCTGCCAAAGCGCTCGCCGATCTGCGCGCTGAACCAGGCGAACAGTTCCTGCGTCATGGCGTCATAGTCCGGGTCAGCGACCTCAACTGCCTCGCCCTGGCCCGCGTAATAGCTGAGCATGCACGCGCCGCCGGTGAAGGCGCCGCAGATGAGGCCGTTGTCACGAAAGCCGTTGTTCAGGGCGCCCAGCGTGCGGATGAGGTCCGGGTCCTCCGTGTTCTCAGCCTCAAGCGTCAGGATCATCATGATCTGCGCACAGGCGAAACCCTGTGCGGAGAGCTTGAGCATCCGCTCGAACAGGTCCATGCATCCTCCCTTATCGCTTGCCTCTCAGACAAGCCTTTATTTTATCACCATGTGCAAGGCCTCTCACCGCTTTGAAAGCATGGGCATCATGGAGTAGTCATCATAATATCAAGTAAATGGTCACTATCAAATTGTAAATGATCATGTATATATTCTATAATGAACAAGTACAGCGAAAGGAGTAGTCATGAGGGTCAATTCCACACAATTCAAACAGAACTTCGGGCACTATTCAAGCCTTGTTCTTGAAGGTAAGGAAGAAGAGATCGAAGTCACCAATCGAGGAACCGTCATAGGTGTATACGCTAGGCCCAGAAGAAGCGAAAGGCTGCCCTTCATCGGCATCACAACAGATGACCTTCTCTTTGATAGGGATGAGCTTCATGAGCGAAAATGAGAGAGCGTTCATCGATTCAAACGTATTGGTCTACACCCAATCGAGTGATGATCCTGTAAAAAGAGCAAAGGCTCAACAGGCCATCGACCACTGCAAAGAAGCCTGTATCTCGACGCAGGTAATGAGTGAGATAGCTAATGTGCTCATTAGGAAGAAGAATATACCTCTTGAAAGAGTCAGGGCGCTTACCCTCACATTGGCAGAGGTGTTCACTGTCAAAACAATCGACATATCCTGTATTATGCGCACCTTTAAGCTGCTGGAAAGATATCATCTCTCGTACTACGATTCCCTGATTGTAGCCTCAGCACTGGAAGCCGAATGCACCATATTGTACAGCGAAGATATGTCCGATGGCTTATTGGTTGATGGCAAGCTGAGGATAGTGAACCCGTTCAATTGCCTTACGTGAATGCAGAGCAATCTCAAAGAGTAACTCGAGGAAGTCTTAACAAGGAGGAAAAGGGAATTGAGATGCGAGACGGGGAGCGTGTGTCCGGTTTGTCTGCAGGCGATTCCCGCTTGGCGTGTCGAGGGCACAGATGGAGTTTATCTGGAGAAAACCTGTCCGGAGCATGGGAGTTTCTCTACGCTGGCCTGGTCACGGGAGTTGCCCTTTGAGGGTTGGGAGAAGGAAACTCAAGGTGGCGCTTCTTGTTGCTCTCCCGGTGAGCTGGCTTCCTGTCCCGATGGCTGCGTTGACTGCACACAACATGAAGTGCGCCCCTGCTGCGTACTCTTTGAAGTCACACAGCGTTGTAACCTCTGCTGTCCAGTCTGCTTTGCAAGCGCCGGCTCTGCGGCGGGGGATGACCCCAGCCTGAAGACCATTGCCAGCTGGTATGACACGTTGTTGGAGAAGGCGGGGGCCTGCCACATCCAACTCAGTGGGGGAGAACCAACACTGCGTCACGACCTATGTGAGATCATCCAGTTGGGCAGGGAACGGGGGTTCACCTACTTCCAACTCAACACCAACGGCATACTGCTCGCAGAGGATGCAGGGCTTGCATGGCGCTTGAAAGATGCGGGTCTGACCTGCGTCTTCTTGCAGTTCGACGGTATCAGCGAGCAGGCTGGCATGTGGCTGCGGGGCGCTGGGATCCTGGGCTTGAAGAAACGCGCCATTGATAATTGCGGAGCTGCAGACCTGCCGGTGGTGCTGGTACCCACCCTGGCAAAGGGTATCAATGATGCTGAGCTTATGGGCGTGATCTCCTATGGGATCTCCCAAAGCCCTGTGGTGCGCGGCGTCCATATCCAGCCGTTGAGTCGCATTGGCCGCTGCGGTGTTGAGGCTGACAGGTTGACCATACCTGAGGTACTTGCGCTCATGGAGGAGCAGAGTAGCGGGATGATCCAACTCAGCCACTTCTCAGGTGGAAGCGTTGAGCAGGCCCACTGCTCCTTCAACGCGAACTATCTCATTGATGCTGAAGGCCGACTCCAACCCCTGGGAGCAAAGCAAACCCCCTGCTGCACAACGCCTGTTGAAGAGCCAAGTTGTTGCACCCCAGACCCCGTCACGCGTGCGCAGGACATCCAACTGCGCCGCTGGGGGACAGACCTCGCTGCGATTCCTGCAGAGAAGCCCCCGTCAGGTTCCCTGGATGAGTTCCTCTGGCAGACAAAGGCGCGCGGTTTCTCCATCACCGGCATGGCTTTCATGGATGCTTTCAGCATGGACTTCGAACGCCTGCGGCGCTGCTACATCTTTGAGATGGACCAGCGTGGCAACCTGGTTCCCTTCTGTGCCTATAACCTCAGCGATACCCAGGGAAGAAGCCTGTACCGTGACTGACACCGCCAACCCAGGGAGTCCTTTCAGAAAAAGTCCCGGCTATCTGGCCTGGGCCTTCGATGTACAACAAGGCATCGAGGGGTCGCTGACAGAAGCTGAGCTCAGAGCGCTGCAGCTGCAGCGCCTCAACACAACGCTTGCTCGGGCAAGACAGAGAAGCCGCTTCTACCAGCAGCACCTGCCCATAGATAGACTCGGCTCGCTTGAAGAGCTCAAAACCCTGCCACTGATGGATGCAGCAGCCTTTGCCCAGGGCTTTGAGCCCCTACTCTGCGTTGATGCGCAGGGGATCAGCCGCATAGTCACCCTGCCAACCAGCGGCACCACGGGCCCGCCCAAACGCATCGCTTTCACGGAGGCAGACCACGCAAGGACTGTCGAGTACTTCACAGCAGGCATGCGCATGCTCGCCGCAGAGGGGGAGTGCATCGCCGTGCTCTACCCCTGCGAGCGCCCCGGTGGCCTGGGGCAGCTCATCAGCGAGGCTGTGACCAAAGTGCCAGGCAGAGCCCTTCCCTATGGCATACCCAAAAGCTTCTCAGAGCTGGCAGCAAGCTGCAAAGAGGAGCAGGTCAGGGCGCTGGTGGGCTTCCCCCAGCACCTGTTCGCCTTTGCTCGCTGGTGTGAGCATAACAGCATAGAGTTAAAGCTGAGGGCTGTCCTGCTCTCAGCTGACCACGCCGGGCCAACCCTGACAAAAGAGATCGAGCGGATCTGGCGTGTGCCGGTCTACAACCACTTTGGCATGACGGAATTCGCCTTTGGCGGAGCGGTGGAGTGCGATCAACATAAGGGTTGTCACATCAGGGAGACGGATCTGCTCTTCGAGGTCATCGACCCTGATACCGGCGAGCTTTTGCCCGACGGCACCTGGGGCGAGCTGGTCTTCACCACCATCAATCAGCAGGCTATGCCCTTCATCCGCTACCGCACGGGCGACCGGGCACGCCTGCTGCCGGGAGCCTGCCGCTGCGGCTCCGCCCTCAAGCGCATCGACAGGGTGAGGGGCCGGCTATGCGATACGGTCGGTCTTGAGCGGTGGAGCTTTGGCATGCCTGAGTTAGAAGACGCACTCTTTACTCTGCCTGGCATCATGGATTTCAAGGCGGAATTCAGCGATACGTGCTTAATATTGGATGTATTTGTGCAGGTCTTGGAAGGAAACCCAGTCGACGAGGAGACCGTGGCAGACCTTTTGTGGGGAACAGAACCCTTTGCGAAACTCCATGAGGATGGTTTACTGCAGTTATACGTCCAGGTCGAGCAGGTAACCGACTTCTCTCCGCTTTACCCAGGGAAGCGCTCACTGTTGTAAGGCTGAGATATTGAACAAGGATAACGGGAGGAAGACCTGTCATTTCATTCAGAATCTGCCTTGAATTACTTACTGTTGTATGCTGGGCGAACCACAGGAATAGCAAGAGATAGGAGGAATACCAAAACAGCAAGTGCAAGGAGGATAAGTGACACATCATGTACAGCTGAAAACATACCTTCGATATTTGCAGCATGCTGTAATTCGGCATAACTGATTCCATGGGCGCTCAGTTGGTCCATTAATTCCTGACTGGCAACATCGCCAGGCTGTAATTGTTCAAGGCGAGTAATAATGCTTTCTGGCAGGTTGGCATCACGTGCCTTACTAACCAAAGATGCGGCAGTGAAGATGCTTGTAAGTGTACCGAATACTGTAAGAGAAAACGCACTCCCAAGAGGTGATCCAAGCTCCTTCATTGTTGACAGGGCTCCTGCGCCTGCCCCCATCTTACTGGGATGCATTACAGAAATGCCCGTCTTATTAACTGCGGGCACACAGCTGACCACGCCAAACCCTAATATCATCACAGAAATGATGATATACCAGGTGGGAGTATCAGGATTAATGTGTGAAAAGAGAAAGACACCAAGTATTCCAAGTATTATTCCGCTGTTGATAAGGTATCTTGGAGAGAGTTTTTCCATCAACCAACCACTGAGAAAGGCTCCGGAGCCAGTTCCTATGTACAAGAACATAAGGACAAATGCTGTCTGTGAAGCATTAAAGCCCATAGCTCGCTGTAGGAAGAATGACAGCATATAGACTGTCCCATTCATTACAACGACAGCCAAGCAGATTACCAGGCCCGGAATAATGAAGGCTCTGCTTTTCAAAACACTCTTATCCATGATGGGGTGAGATACTTTTCCTTCTATGATCCAAAAAGCTACAAGCCCAAGAATAGCCCCAGTAATCACAAGGGAAAAGACAATAGACTGGAAACCAAAAAACGTAATAACATTGGGAAGGATCAATATACAACCAATACCAATGAACATTGCCATCGCACCAGCAAAATCATACGATACCCCCTCTGAACGCTCTGTTTCTGGAATAATGAAGAAAACAATCAGGAAGCCCGCCACGGCAATAAGCATGCTACACCAGTAAATGGAAGGCCACCCAAAGGTGTCGACCAAGAGTCCTGAGATGAAGGCTCCGGTCAGCGCTCCTATAGAGGAAAACAACGTATAGGTTCCCAAAGCCTTCCCCTGGCCTTTTGTTGGAAAGAGCAATCGAGCGTATGCAATAGCGGCAGGGAGAATGGCGGCAGTAGCAAGACCCTGTATAAATCGCGCAAAAAGGAAGACGGGGAAATTAGGACTGAGCGCAGCTAAAGCTTCAGAAATAGCAAAAACAACCATTGCAATGAGAAGGATTCGTCTCCGACCAAATACATCAGCGACTCGTCCGAAAATGGGCATAAAAACTGTGCACCCAAGATAAAAACAAGTTTGGATGAAAGCAGAATTCCCGACAGAAATCTCAAAGAAAGCAACAATTGAGGGAATCGCTGTTGCCTGAAAAGCCATTGACTCATAAATTGTGAAGTTTGCTACTAAAAGCGAAATATAGATAAACCAGGGGGAGCGTTGTTTTTTTGCCATGAGGTGTTCACCGAATCCTCTTAAATAATTCTGGGCATGCGCGAAGCTCACTCTTTTGGATCTTTCCGATACTGTTTGTTGGAAGCTTTTCCATTCGTGCCAAATATCTTGGTTTCATGTAACTCGGCATCTTTGATTCGCAGAATTCAAGCAGGCCCTTGATATCGATGTTTTCTGTATCATGATCCAGTACGATGGCCGCAGCAACCACCTCTCCAAACCACTCATCTGGCATGCCGATTACAGCACTGTCGACAATCGAGGGGAATTCATTCAAACAGCGCTCAACCTCTTGTGCGTATACATTCTCACCACCGGACTTTACGATATCTCGTGATCGGCCCACCAAGAAATAATAATCCTCTTCATCCTTTCGCATGAGATCCTCGGTATGCAACCAGCCTTCTTGTTCAAAAGCTTGCAGTGTTAGTTCTGGTTGTCCTATATATCCTGCAAATACAACGGAGGATCTGACAAGGGCTTCTCCAACTTCACCAGTCTTGCATGGGCGACCTGAGTCGGAAACTAACCTCATTTCAACATTCGCGTTGAGCCTACCGATTGACGAAGCCAGCTCAGGACGCCTTACAAGTTGCTCTTGTGTGAAACTTGCTGAAGTGGGGCTGCCTGACTCAGAAGCGCCATATGAAACTCGAAATCGTGTATTTGGAAACATTTGGAAGACGGCTTCTGATATTTTGCAACTCGATGCCCCGGCTGAACACTGCGCCTGTCTTACAGAACTCAAATCATGATCCTGCCATACCTTGGATAGAAACATTTGGGTGAACAGGGTAGGGGGAATCATAAAAACCTGTGTTGCTCGATAGTGCTCTATCATTTGAGCAGCCCTCTTCGGGTCAAAGCGTGCTTCTGTTATTAGCGTCCCTCCGAGAGCGCACATTTTTAACATCAGGATAATCCCTCCATAATGGTAGTGAGGGTTTTGCGAGTACATGACATCGAGCGTTCCATCCAAATTTCTGTTCTCAATCATCTGCACAATGGAAATATCGAAAACCATCTGCCTTGTTCTCAATACAGCTTTTGGTTTGTCTGTTGTTCCACTGGTAAAAAGAATGAGAGAGGGTGTATTGGAAGGATAGTCTGCATCGATTTCATCCTCTGTCCCCATCAACAGGAAAGCCTCTTCATCAAAGACCGTGCCGCTAATATCTTGCATTTCGCAGCAGGAAGCACCCTGTTCACTCTCGAGAGATATCACCAGGCCTTGGTAATCGATGGAGCGAAGCACATTAATGGTTTTCTGAGCGTTTTTTGAGTCGAAAATCACTGCCTGAGCCTCGATGAGCATTAACATGTCTGTCATTGTTTTCTCATCAAGACGGGTATTCAGCGGAACTGCGCAAACCCCGATCTTTTGAGTAGCCTCCCATATCGTTACGGCGCCAGCGCTGTTATTCACAACATAAACTATATGACTGCCTGCATGTATCCCATATGCTTTGAGTGCAGAAGCCCATTTATTAGCGACTTTGTTTAATTGGCAATAGGTAAGCTCGGTATCACCTGATACCACCGCCAGACGATCTGGCCACATTGAACTGCTTCTTCTAAGAAAATAAGAGGTTTGTTGCATCTTTTCTCCTCGTCGGACTTGTTTGGCGGTCAGATCGAAGGCCGCATACGTCATTCAGTTTGCGAATAAAGAAACACCCCGTCTTCTATTCCCTTTTTTAACAAACCTCGGGAATACAAAAGCTCTGTGTGAGCCAGAGCCTCTGCAAGAGCTGCGCGCTTACTGTACAAAGGCAGTTCACTCCATGGGGCAAACCAGGCAGTTTTCTCCGCAATCTCAAAAACAGACTTTGCTTCTTTTACGCAGAGGCCATGAATCTCTTTAAGTCTATTTGTATGGTGTAGGCAGATCTCTTCAATGCGCTTGTTAAGGCTTCCAAATGGTTTGCCGTGTCCAGGGAGCACCAGGTGTATATCCAGTTCTTCCAGGTGTTTGAGAGAAGAGAGATAGTCGGCAAGTGGATTACTGTCGATATCCATCTCTAATCCAATATTCGGAGTTGCTTCCTCAAGAACATGATCTCCCGAGAAGAGAATCCTTCTCTCTTTATCAAAGAGGCAAATGTGTCCCTTTGTGTGGCCAGGAGTCCAAAGTATTTCCAGATTAATCGAGCCCAAGCTGATTACTTCACCACCACCAACGCAGAGGTCAGGAAACACATCACCATTGACATGTATGGGTGATTTCAACATCTCTGCCAGAGAAGTCAGGCCATTCCCCGACATCCCACAAGCACGTAACCACTCCTTCTCACGGTGCAACCCCCCTTCTTTCCCCGGCTCTTCCAGAGTTGATCCAGCTAGAGCTTGTTGCTCTGCAGAAAGCTGATAGTCCAACCTGTGCACAACCAGAGATGCATCGGTAAGCAGACGCAAACGATTTATCAGACCATAGTGATCAAGGTGTGTGTGGGTGGCGACAAGATATCTGATGTCCCTAAGCGACACGTCCGCCTTGTTTAGATTTGCTGTGAGCGTGAGAAACGACTCTTCCGCATTCCATCCAAAATCTATCAGGACAACACCGGCTTCAGTTTTCAGTACATAACAATTTGTGTGACCAGCGAAACCCTCTCCCAAGGGCACAGGAATACAAAAAATGTTGGGATACTGCTCAAACATTTGGCAATCCTGTCTTCAACCCTACATGACGGGTGATAGTGTTAAAGTATTCTTTCATGGTTTGTATTACCTGAATCATCCGTAGCGATAAGAGACTCCAAAACCACCTTGTGGCCACTCCCATTTCTCAACTACGTTTCCAAGCCCCAATACCCTGCATGTTCCGCACTCAAGGCATCCTGCATAGTCAAATATCAGTTCGCCACAATCGTTATATCGGTAGAGACCCGCAGGACATGCTCTGACAAGTCGATCTATTTCCACTTCATTTTTCCAGTCCTTGTTTAATTCAATATGTGCAGTATGCTCATCAACATTGAATCTATCTATTCCAAGCAGGCCATCTACATTCAGATACTGTGTCATGATTGCATCCTTACTATCTCAACGCTTTAGCAAAACCACGAAAATCCCTTAAGAAAGAGCGAATTCCACCGGCTTCTTTGATACGAGCCATCGCTCTACCCATAACTGGCTTCGAGTGCTCGTCGGGGTTTAGTACAAACATATCTGACATCAGACCAGTAAGCATCTGCGGGTACTCATTAAAGATGCGATGATTTGTCATAATGATAGGAAAGCGCTTATAAACATCCATATCCTGCAAAATGAAGCTGTCTTTTAGATATTGCTCGTACAGCGAACCTGCCGAATCCAGTTTCTTATTCGCATGAGCTTCGGCGATAGCCCGAGCAGCAATTCCACCTGACGCAACAGCAAGATCCAAACCACGGACCATGAAACCGATGTTGATTATCAGGCCTGCTGCATCGCCTACCACAATACAACCTGGCACATGAAGCTGCTTGCCACCAGGGACAAAGTCCAAGTCGGGTTCGGGAACCATATGGCCAGAGTATTCGATTGTTTTTCCATCTTTCAGCAAAGGGGCCACAACCGGGTGTTTTTTGAAAGCATCAAGTTGGGCGGGTAGGCTCAATTCACCTTTTTCAATATCACTCAGAGTACGAATCAAGCCTAGGGAGACAGAGGTTTTGTTGGTATAAAGAAAGCTGCCACCATATGCGCCTTCAGTAACACCACCAGCGAAGAGCCAGGCAACACCCTTGCCTTGCTCGACACCGAATCGATCACAGATCTGTTCCTCGTCAAGCTCAATCAGCTCTTTTACTCCCACTGCCATACGATGGGCGCTGACATCACGCTCGATACCTGCCTTCTCGGCCAAAAGGGAATTTACCCCGTCGGCTAAGACGACGACTTTTGCCTCCAGTACGTCATCGCCGGCGATGATGCCCGAAACCCTGCCATCATGTATCAACAGATCATCGACGCGGATACCGCAGGCTACCATAGCGCCTGCCTCTTCCGCTCTCTCTCCCAGCCAACGTACAAGCCTGCTTGATAAAACCGAGTACGAGTCTCTCTTCGGGTCGGCATCTCGATCTTCAGTATAGTCAACGGTGAACGCAGAGTTGTCATAAGTGAAGCTGATACGTTCTTTTTCTACACGCCTTTCTAGAGGTGCGTCTTGAAAACACTCTGGCATATATTGTTTTAAGCTATGAGTGTAAATCCTCCCACCAGTCATTTCCTTTTCGCCGCATTCGGCTCCACGTTCGACCAGGAGGACATTCAACCCCTCTTTGGCCATTACATATGCTGCCACACAACCGGAAACACCACCGCCAACGACAATTGCATCAAATGCCTCTTCGCTCATCAAACTCCTCTTTCCCTCTTGTTTCGTGTATCGATATCTATCTCAGGGGTAAGCCCCTGCGGCAAGCTCTGCCGACACTAATTAGACAGCTGGTATGGGATACCCTCCGTTTTCAGGGGTTCTAGTAATGATTCCCTGTTCGTAGAGCTGTTCTATAGTTTCTTCGCTGTACCCTATATCTTTCAGGATGTCGTCGTTGTCTTCTCCCCAATAACGCACTCCTGTCCAAATCTGTTGTGGGCGGTTCTTCATTTTCGGCACAGGATTAATAGCTTTCAGGGTTCCAAAGTGCTTGTCTTCCCATTCACCAAACAACTCACGCGCTTTGACTTGTGGGTTCTCCTGGATTGACTCAATGTTATAGGCACGGGAGCAGGGAACACTGAACCTAAGCATTAATTCATCGACTTCGGCGGCTGTGTGTTGCATACAGAACTCGTGAATAGCATCGTCGTAACGTGTGTGCACAGGATTTCCGCGCAACAGGATCATGGTTTTCTCAAGGTCTAGCTCCGGATCTGAGTACCCTATGGCCTTAGCCATCTTAGTCACAGGCCCAAAACCGGAGAGCGCGATGAAGACGTATTCACCGTCTCCACACTCATAAGCGCCAAAGCCGATAACCTTAGGGTCATTATTGCCCATTCTGCCCTTGACAACGCCATCGCGAAAATATACTAGTGGGTAGTCATACTGAATCTTCCATAATGCTTCGATCATTGCCAAATCCACACTCTCGCCCTTGCCGTTTGTGCGTGCTCCAACTAAAGCCGCTAAAGCTGACCAGCAGGCAAATAGGGCTGTTACATAATCGCCGGTATATGGTTTGGCTGTTTGCGGCTGTCCATCGAGCTCACCATTGAGCCAAACATAACCGCCAAGACACTGCCCAATGGGGTCATAGGATGCACGTGACACGTATTCGGGTACACCGGTTTGACCAAAACCTGAGATATGAACAATCACCAACTTTGGGTTAGCTTCCCACATACGTTCATCCGTCAAACCCCATTTTTCAAAGGTACCGCCCTTAAAACCTTCTAAAAAGATGTCAGTTGTCTTGAGTAAATCTAAAAAAACCTCCTGGCCCTTTTCGCTCGACATATTCAGGTTAACGCAAAGCTCATTCTTACGTTCACAAAGGAAACCATAGGGTTGGGCTCTGTACCTGGCGTTTTCCGGTCGCTCAGCTGGCTCGAGGTTGATAACACGCGCCCCGTTCTCGGCCATGAGGTAGGCTGCAAAAGGGCAGGCGATGTTCACGCCAGAGAAGATCACTTGCACATCTGATAAGTTGCCAAACACAGGAATATCTTGCACTCTCATTTTTACCTCCATATTACTGATGCATCATAGAAAGAATCAGGGAGATGGCTTTATTCATCTCCCTGATTATCTGTTGAGTTTGTTTACACTATCCAACCAGTCAGTTGCCAAATCGGAACAGACGCAACACATACAATCATTACAATCGCAGCCATACAATAAGAACCTGTTCTCAGGTATTTATGCTCGCACATCTGGTCCGTTATTCCTCGTGCGGTGAAGTAAGACGAGTTGACATAAGGTACCTGCCAGGTTGCTGTCGCCATCCAGGTAATGAAGACGATTATGAAGATGCTAATACCAGCCGGTACGGCCACAGCACCAAATACTCCCAGCATGATTGCAATTATCGCCTGCTGTGAAACTATGAAGAAACGAAGGATGAAACCAGCGATGCAGATAGCAAGTATCATGAGATAGGGGTTTGTCCCAACAGGGCCCATGATCGGTCCAAGCACAGAACCCAACCAAGCGCTGACTCCCAAACTGCTGAAGCAGCTTACCATTGTCATAATAGTTCCAGCAATAAGGATCATCGGCCAAGGCACCTTGGTCACGTAGTCCTCAGTTTTGAAAATGCCGATTAGCGTGATGAGAAGCAGCGCGCAGATTGCGACCATAGCAGTGCTTACTCCATGGAAGCTTTCGGTTATCCAAATTACTATTACCACAAGCAAAGTGATCAGTCCGATTTTTTCGTGCAGACTCATCGGACCCATCTCTCTGAGAGCAAGCGTCACAGAGTCTTCTTTCTTTTCGCTGGCATCGACTCGTGCCTGAGCAGCAACCCGCTCTGCTTTGTTTGGACGGTAAAAGAATCGAACAAAGACATATCCCAGAATCAGGAGCGTCAAACCGAGCCACCAGGTAGCGCCAAACCAGCTCAGCCAGGAAAACTTGATATCTGGCATGAATGCCATCATCGCAGGAACTCCGACTGCCCCACTGACAAAGATTGGGCTGAACAATACAACAGGAGCGAAGAATGCTGTAAAAAGGCCAGCAGCCTGTTTAGAATTCTTCTCATAACCAGACTCTTGCGAGATAGGTACTGCCAAGCTGGCGATAAGCGAGGCTTTTGCCGGTGATGAGGGAATAGCAGGGCCAAGTATTGCGCTGACGGCTGTCAGAGCTGTAACCCTACCGCCAAATGACTTAGGGAATATTCGCAATACCCAAAGCGCTATTCGCTTCATTAACCCTGTTGCCTGGAGCGCTGCGGCAAAACCCAGAACACCAAAGATGAGCCAAGGTGTTGCAGTACCAAATGATTTGAATGCGTCTTCAAAAGTCAATACACGGGTTACAACCAATACAGTTGCCACGATTATTCCACTGATGTGCATCGGGATGATATCGAACGAGGAAACTAATATGTACCATACAAAAGCACCCAGGAAAATCAGCGCTTCACGCGTTAATGTCTCACTTGCAGGTAGAAAGGCGATTACCAAACCTACCACGAGCGAAATCGCAAATTTGATAAGCCCTTTTTTTGTTTTAAAGACCTCCATTGAATCCTCCTCTAATGTTGGTGAATGGCGCTCACAGGCTTTTTATCGAAGCTATCAGCGCAGGAACAAACTCATATAAGTCAGCTACAACTCCGTAATCGCTATATTCAAAAATGGGCGCATTCTCGTCTTTGTTAATGCCGACGATCACCTTCGAGTCATTAGCGCCTGCTAAGCATTGGATCTGTCCTGATACACCCACGCCAATGAATAGTTTCGGTTTTATCGACTTGCCGGAAAGACCGATGTAGCGGTCCTGGGGAAACCACTTGAAGTCCATAGCGATAGGACGGGTACAACCTACTACACCGCCAATAGCCTCAGCGAGTTCATTTACCATGGGCAGATCGTCTTCTTTTACAACCCCACGGCCAACACAGACGACCACACTTGCAGTAGTAACATCGACACTATCGCCCTCTCGCGGGACTACTTCGACTATTTTTACAGGATATGTTGCTGCCTGCGATGCAACTCTGATGATCTCGCCTTGGTTTGTTTGATCTGAGGCCGCTGCCTCAAACGAGCGAAGGGGTATGGTTGCCACAAAGACCTCAGTGGAAGCTCTTTCGAAAGATGTCGCCTTGCCTCCGTATATCGCACGGCTGAAGGAGTAGGTCTCATCGATCTTTTGAATGGTTTTACATTCCGACCCGCAGCTAGCATTGAGCATTTGTGCGACAAACGCAGCAACTGCGCGTCCTTTAGGAGTTAAGCTTGCCAGAAGGGCACTTGCATCAGCATCCCGCACAATTGCAGCGATGGTAGAGGCATAGGCTTCAGAGGGAGTATCGGCTACAACATCAACCAGAAATGCTTTTTGAGCTCCGCATGCAATGGCGAGTTTCGCGTCCTCCTCGCTGCCAATAACAACGGCTGAAACGGATTCGCTTAATGACTTTGCGGCAGTAATCAACTCTGGTATGTTTCGAACCAATTCAGAGAATACCAATACTTGTTTGCTCATCTGGTTCTCCTTACCCTAATACGCCTTCGCTGATAAGCCCCCTGATGACTTCATCAGCGGCTTCCTTACCTGAACCCTTTATTACGATGTTCTTCCTATCAGGACGATTACCAATGATCTCCATTGTTGCGAGTCCATTAACTAGTTCCTCTGCACTACAGTTGAGTTCGCTGGGCGACCAAATGGTAAAGGGCTTTTTGCCCGCTCCCATGACATCTTTCAAGCCAGGCATTCTCGGAGTATTGCAATCTCCAGCCACAGTTACTACCAAAGGAAGAACGGCCTCCAGCAGCTCAGTCCCTTCCGAGCCATCCCTTTTTATCCTGAGCTTTTCTCCATCTACCTCTATGCTTGTTGCATATGTCAGTAAGGGCCAGCCAAGAGCAGCTGCAATACGAGGTCCTACCTGTTGCGCGTAGACATCACCGGATCCCTCTCCACAGATAACGAGCTGGGCATCACCGATCTTGCTGATGGCAGCGGATAAAATAGTTGCGGTAAGTAGGCTGTCAGCGGATTCCAACGCATCATCAATCACCGCAAATCCTTCGCTTGGACCAGCACAGAGCGCCTCCTTGCGTGACTTTTCAGACTTTGCGTCCCCTGCTGTAAGCGCCACACATTGGGCGCCACACTTCTCTGCAAGTTGTGTGCCCGCCTCAATGGCGTTTCGGTCATAGAGGCTTACTTTATAAGAGGGTTCTCTCATTTTGATGTTGCCGTCGTAATCGACCGAGATGTCATTCTCATCAACAACCCATTTATAGCAAACGATAATCTTTTCCATACAAGCCTCCATAAACAGCACCGCTTCGGCATAGTTGCAGAAGCGGTGCACAACTGAAATGACTACTTACTAACAGCGTCAGTGCGCTTACGGCGTGTATAGGGCAGGTACTCTTCTCCAAACTCATCGCGTGCTGCGACCATCTTGCAGACTTCCCACGATCCGTCACCCCAAGCAAATCCCATTACATCAGCGAGACGGTAGAGCGCATCGTATTCTGAGGTATAACCAAGATGTCCGAACGCACGAGTGCAGAACCAAATCGACTCAAAAGCTGCCTCGCAACCATAGAACTTAGCCTGCCCTGCTTCCTTTGCGTTCCATTTCTTCTGAGATCGCAACCAAAACGCCTTGAAGGCCATCATCTTAGCCAGATCAAGCTTGGTTTTATGCTCAATGAGGCCGAAAGAGATAGCTTCATACTTGCTGAGTTTCTGACCAAAAACCTCACGTTGCTTGCAATACTCAACGCATTGCTCCATAACGGTCTCTGCCGCCCCTATGCACATGAGAGCGAGTGCTGGGCGTCCTGCATCGAAGATGTGCATAATGGGCTTGAATCCACCTTCGCGTTCCCCTAACAGGTATTTGGCTGGAACGCGATCGTTGCGGAGTGCAACACCGCCACGGCCGATCTCCTTCATACCAAAATCCTCATAGATTGAAACAGAGACGCCTTCCAGATCGGCAGGAACAAAGAATAATGAAACACCGTATGCGCCCGGTTGATCGCCTGTACGAACAGCCACAATGAAAGCATCGGAAGTGCAGAATGAGACAGATGCCTTGTCACCGGAGATGATCCAGCTTCCATCTTCCTGCAATTCACCTCTGGTCTGGATGTTCCCCAGGTCTGTCCCCATGCCGGGCTCTACAAAGCAGTAACCGCAGTATGCCTCTCCAGTGGCAAGTCTTGGTCCCCACTCATCTTGGAGTTCCTTCGTGCCAAGCTCCATTAGTACTTCAGCGCACTCAACTGTCGCACCAAAAATAATGCTCGAAGAACAGTCGGCACGCCCCAGCTCAAGGAAAGCGATGCCGTGCATGATGTCGGGCAGTATCACACCTTGTCCGCCGTATTCCTCAGGCCATGCAAAGCCGAGCAGCCCAAGCTCTTTGAGCGGAGGCAACAAATCACGGTTTAAGCCGTCGTAATGCCATCTCTCTTTAAACCCAGGCGCAATAAGGCGCTCTACTCCCTCCCGTAAATGCTTCTGAAATAGTAGTTCTTCATCGGTGAAATCAAAATCCATTGCTCGCTCCTTTCGACAGGCATCGGGACAGTTAGCTTTGACTGAAGACCCGATATCAGCTTCTGAAAGGCAGTATAGAAAGGCTCCGATATGTCAACCAGAGTAAAGGGGGCCAGTTATGGTGGCGTTTGGCTCAGTTTTTCAAGATTTGCATTTCAGAAAGAAAGAGTGAAACAAAGTAAACACGCAAGAGTGGAAAAGAAGCATCAGGAAGCTAAATGATTTCCATGGCTTGCAGGTGCTTGCTGAGACAGGAAGCCTAAATCAAGCCATGTTTGATGAGTTCGGCGACAGCCTGTGTTCTGTTTGAAACCCCCAGGGTTGTTATGATTTTATCGATCATGCGCTTTGTGCTGGAAACACTTATGAACATCTTTTCTGCGATTTCTTGATTGGAAAGCCCATTAGCAAGATAGCTGACCAGCTCAATCTCACGCTTTGTCAGGCCGATTTTAGAAAGCTCAGCTTCATTCGTCAGTTTGGATAAATTGTCCAAGAGTAAATCAATTTGTTTTTGGTTGACTATATGTTGTCCTTGGCATGCTCTCTGTATGCTATCGATGATCTGACTAGACGATTCACTTTTTAGTAGATAGCCTGTAGCACCATTTGAGATTGCCTGCAACAGGCATGATGGCTCCTCGCTGGCTGTGAGCATGATGATTATTAATCCAGGACTTGTTTGTAAGAGGCGCTTGACCATGCTTACACCATCAGGTCCCGGCATTTTGACATCAAGGAGCATTACCATTGGGGTTCGTTGGGCATCCTGTAAGAGAGTGAGCGCCTGCAGGGCATTTTCAGCTTCCCAAATCACCCTGATATTGTTCGATGACTCAAGCAGCATTGTTAACCCATATCTGAAAGTCGGGTGATCGTCAACGATTGCTACAGTTATTTTGGAATCCACAGAATCTCCCTTATCCAGCTGGATTTCCTTTTGTGTAGGGTATGGTCAAGGCAACACCCATACCAACACCAGGTCTTGACTGGAGGCGCAACTGAGCACCTATTGCCTCACTTCGCTCATACATTATCTGCATCCCATAATGGTTTTCCTTTGATACCATTTGTCGGTTTTCTGATTCAGTTAATTCTACTCCAATTCCATCATCTTCAATTAGGAAGCAAACCTGTTCGTCTTGATAATGAACGGTCAGGGTAATACTATCAGCGTGCGCATGCTCAATCGTATTTTGTATTGCCTCTTGGATAATCCTCAAAACTACCATCTCAGAGCTTGCACCCAAGAGTCGTTTTTCTCCGATTACTTCGGAGCTAAAACTGAGTCCTGCATCATTGGACATGGCTTTTGCATAGTTAATCAAACCTGCGATAAAGCTTCCTTTTTCCAATCCAGAGTGCCTGAGGTTATGAATTGCTCCCCGCAAAGAACGCTCGGTTTCAGCTAAGCCCTGCTTGGTGGATGCGATAATATCGGGAACTTTGGTCGGATCAGTCTGTGAGTAATTCAGAGCTGCTTCAAGAAGATTGTTTGCCCCATAAAGCAGTTGGAGAACATCATCGTGCATATCATTTGCTATTCGCCTGCGCTCTTCTGATTGTATCCTTTCATTCTTTTTTAGAGACTCCATCAACTCTTGGTTTCTTTGATAGAGCATGCTCTCTGTGAGCGACAATCCCGAGGAAATGAAAGCACTCTGTTCCATCAGCCGCTCGTTAAGTGAAATGATCATTTCTCTGTCTCGGGCATTTCGAATCGCGATAGATGCCAATAAACCAAATGCTTCCAGCCTTTTTACACTTCGTGCGGAGAAGGGCTTGCTGCCAGATGAAAATCGAGCAGCAGTCAGTGCCCCAATCATTTCATTTTCACCCCAGTACAGGGGAACGGCCATGGCGTGATTCGCCTCAGCAATCTCTTTCTCTGACAAATAGCGATTATCCCACCCCCGATAGCCCTCGATTGCTATTGATCGCTTTTCAATAAAGGCCATTCCTGCCGCACCTTCACCTGGCATGAGGCTGATATTTTCGTAGCTTTTTCCAGTCTTACTTGAGTCCGTTTCGTATAGCAACACACCTTTATCTACGTCGTAAAGGAACAGCACGATCAGATCTGCATTAAAAAACGAACGAGCACGATTAACCAGTGATTTAAGAAGTGAACTCATTTCTAGTTCAGAGATGATGCTGAGTTGGATATTAAAAAGCTCGTTATGTAGCTGCAGGGGCGCAAGGTCAGTAATATTGTAATACTGGCTCTCAGAATCAAGGGAAGAGTTCATGTCGCCCTCTTTGTCGTTGTCATGTTCCATCGCGATTACAATTACCTCATACGCTGCGGTGGTTATGGTCAGGTTTAGAGCTGGACTATGGAAAAAATAGAATACCGTATAATTATTACTGTTGAGCATCAGATTTTAACTGTTGCTTGTCTCTGTAATGAGAAGGGAATGAAAAAGGAAGAAGAGCGCTAATGAGATAGATGGGTTCACCCCCCCCTCTCTCTACCCGGCAAAACGCTCGCTGAGCTTCCTGCGATAACAGGCTGTCATTACGGCGTTGCTGTCAATAACAGCAAACCCGCCCTTCTCGTCACCAAAGACAGGCTCAGGCAATAATCACCGCCAATTCAACGAAGAACCATACCTGATGGCCGAATCCTGCTATTCTGGCAGCAGCACGTTTGTATCGTTACCCATATAATGGTTGGCAGACTTGTCACGGAGCAGGAAAACCACGCGTAGAGGGAGATGAGGATGGCAGTTATCGAAGTGTACGAGAAAAGCAGAGGGCTGGCGATGATGGAGGATCTCTATGCAGCTTTAGAGGGGCGTATCGGCGTGAGCGCTCCCACCAGCTGTCCTGTGGAGTTCGCCAGCGCCTTTGCCAAACTGGCCGTCGCGCAGAGCTGCGGCAAATGTACTCCCTGCCGCGTTGGCCTGGTCCAGCTGGGCGAGCTGATCGACGGGATTCTGGACGGCTATGGCGTCCCCGAGGACATCGACCTGATAACCGAGCTGGCTGAGAGCATCTATTACTCGGCTGATTGCGCCATTGGTTACGAGGCGGCTGCGGTGGCCCTGCGCTCGATCAAGGGCTTTAAGGATGACTACCTGTTCCACATTGAGCATAACAACTGCGGTGCGGACAGCTTTGCGCCGGTGCCCTGCGTTGCGGCCTGTCCGGCCGGCGTGGACATTCCCGGCTATCTAGCCCTGACGGCTGCCGGCAGATACAACGATGCCCTGAGCCTGATCCGCAAGGACAACCCCTTTGCCGTAGCCTGCGGCATGATCTGCGAGCATCCCTGCGAGCTGCAGTGCCGCCGCGGAATGATGGACGACCCCATCAACATCCGCGGTATCAAGCGCTATGCCGCAGACCACTGTGATGCCAACGTTCTGCCTGCAAAGGCGGCGCCCACCGGTAAGCGCATCGCTGTCATAGGCGGAGGCCCCTCCGGCTTGTCCGCCGCCTACTTCCTGGCCCTGATGGGTCACGAGCCCGTGGTCTTCGACCGTCGCTCGCAGCTGGGCGGCATGCTGCGCTATGGCATCCCCGCCTATCGTCTGCCCAGGGACATCCTGCAGGCAGAGATAGACTTCCTGCTCTCGGCGGGCATCACGGTAGAGACCGGCATACGGGTGGGCGAGGACCTGACCATCGCAGAGCTCGCTGAGCAGTATGACGCCGTCTACCTCTCCATTGGTGCGCACAAGGAGAACCGCCTGGGCCTTGAGGGCGAGGACGCTGAGGGCGTGTTCTCCGCCATAGACATCCTGTACAACATAGGTGGCGATGAGGTACCTGACTTTAACGATAAGGACGTCATCGTGGTGGGTGGCGGCAATGTGGCCATGGATGTGGCGCGCACCGCCCTGCGCATGGGCTCCAAGTCGGTGCGGATAGTGTACCGCCGCAGGGTGATGGACATGACCGCCCAAGCTGCTGAGATCGACGCGGCAAAAGCAGAGGGCTGTATCCTGCAGGAGCTGGTCGCCCCCGTGGGCATCGAGCTTGCTGACGGAAAGGTCTGCGGGCTGAAGGTGCAACCGCAGATGGTCGGCGCCATGCCGGCCGGCGGCCGACCGGCGCCCGTGCCCCTGGACGAGCCAGCTGTCACGCTTGCCTGTGATGCCCTGGTCCTGGCCATCGGTCAGGTCATCGACTACCACCACTTTGAGGCTGCTGGCTTCAAAGTGGAACGGGGACGCTTTGTCGCTGCCAAGGACGGCAGCGCCGGCCACGCCGATGGCATCTTTGTGGGCGGTGACTGCTCCTCGGGGCCGGCAACAGCCATCCTCGCCATTGCCGCCGGCAAGGCTGCGGCGCGCAGCATCGATACCTACCTGGGCTTCGATCACAGCATCAGCGTGGATGTGGAGATTCCTTCCGCTCTGCCCAAGGGCAAGGCCTATTGTGCCCGTGCCAATATGATCGAAGTACTGCCTCAAGAGATCGCCGGCGACTATAGCCTGGTGGAATGCGGCTTCAGCGACCAGGAGGCGCAGCAGGAGGCTAACCGCTGCCTGCGCTGCGACCACTTTGGTTTAGCCGCTTTACGTGGAGGGAGGTCCTTCTCATGGTAAAGCAGGAAGTCACCGTGACCATCGATGGTCAAATCATCCAAGTCTCCAATAAGATGACCATACTTGGCGCCGCCAAGAAGGCCGGCATCAACATCCCCACACTGTGCTACCTGAAAGGCGTCAATGATATAGCCGCCTGTCGCGTCTGTTGCGTTGAGGTGGAGGGCTCCGATCAGCTCATCGCCGCCTGCAACAACCAGGTTGTCGACGGTATGGTCATAAAGACCAAGACCCCCAAGGTCAAGAAGTCCCGCAAGATGAATGTCGAGCTGCTGCTCTCCCAACATGACGTGCAGTGTGCCAGCTGCGTGCGCTCCGGCATCTGCGAGCTGCAGACCCTGGCTAACAATCTCAACATCATAGACTCCCGCTTTGTGGAGCAGATCGAGCCCTTTGAGTGGAACACCTCGCTGGCGTTGATCCGCGATGCAGGCAAGTGCATCAAGTGCATGCGCTGCATCAACGTCTGCGATAACGTCCAAGCCACCCACATCTGGGACCTGAAGAACCGCGGCAGCCGCACCACCATTGGCGTCAAGGACAACAAGATAATCGAGGAGTCGACCTGCGCACTCTGCGGCCAGTGCATAGTACGCTGCCCCACGGGCGCCCTGCGCGAGCGCGATGACACAGACCGCGCCCTGGGCTTCTTGGATGACCCGGAGATAACCACTGTCATCCAGATGGCTCCCTCCGTGCGCACTGCCTGGGCCGAGCACCTTGGCCTGACCCACGAGGAAGCTTCTGTGAAGCGCCTGGTAGCGGCCCTGCGTAAGATAGGCTTCGACTACATCTTCGACACGGACTTCGCCGCCGACCTCACCATCATGGAAGAGGGCAGTGAGTTTGTCCATCGCTTCACCCATAAGGATGAATACCCCTGGCCCATGTTCACCTCCTGCTGCCCGGCCTGGGTGCGCTGGATCAAGGGCCACTACCCCGACATGGTGGACTGTCTCTCTACAGCCAAGTCGCCGCAGGGGATGTTCGGGCCCATTGCCAAGACCTTCTTCGCGCAGAAGATTGGGGTGGACCCAGCTAAGATCCGTTGTATATCCCTGATGCCCTGCCTGGCAAAGAAGTTCGAGTGCATCATCCCGGCTCTCAGTGACGCCGGCGCTGGCCCTGACGTGGACATGGTGCTGACCGTACGTGAGCTGGAGCGCCTGCTGAAGTCCGAGTTCATCGACATTGCAGGCCTGGAGGAGGAAGAGTTCGACAGCCCCCTGGGCATCGGCACCGGTGCCGGTGAGATCTTCGGCGCGACCGGTGGCGTCATGGAGGCTGCGCTGCGTAGCGCGTACTTCCTGGTGACAGGTGGGAACCCGGACCCAGATGCCTTTGCTGACGTTCGCGGCCTGGACGGCTGGAAAGAGGCGACCTTTGAGGTGCCGGGCGCCGGCCCCGTGCGCGTGGCGGTGGCCAGCGGCCTGGGTAACACCGAGAAGCTGATGGAGGCCCTCAGGCGCGGCGAGGTGGAGTATGACTTCGTGGAGATCATGAGCTGCCCGGGCGGCTGCGTGAACGGCGGCGGCCAGCCGGTCACCGACGATGCGGGAGCGCCCTTGGTGCGCGGCCAGATCCTCTACGGCCTGGATAAGCACAACGTCTATCGCTTCTCGCATGAGAACCCCTCGATCGTTTTGGTCTACGACGAGTACCTGGGAGCCCCGCTTTCCGAGCGGTCGCACCACCTGCTGCACACCGACCATCACTCCTGGAAGATGCCAAACGAGGAGTAGGTTTGTTTCGTTCTTTGCGCCTGCTTTTGGCGCTGATAGTAGTTATCTCGCTGGGCTTGCTCGCTCCTGGTTGTGCGGGCAAGCCTGCGGGTGAAGGTCAGCAGCAGGCTGACCTTGAGCACGGTGACGATAAGGACGGCTCGTTAAGTGGCGCATCTCCCGCTTATGGCTCGGTGCCCGTACGGGTGGCCTCGCTGAAGGGTCCCACTTCCATAGGCCTGGTGGACTTCATGGAGAAGGCCGAGGCCGATGGGGGAGGCATGGGTGCCGCGGGCGACACTCAAGCCCAGCTCATAGGCGACTACAGCTTCCAGATCAGCGGCACGGCCGATGAGATCCTGCCGGGCATGGTCTCCGGCAATCTTGACATCGCCTTAGTGCCGGCCAACGTAGCCGCGGTACTCTATAACCGCACCAACGGCGGTATCACCGCCATCAGCGTCAACACTTTAGGCGCGCTCTACGTGGTCAGCGCCGATGACAGCATCAGCTCGCTGGAGGACCTCACCGGCCGCACCCTGCTCATGACGGGCAAGGGCACCACCCCTGAATACGTGATGAACCACCTGCTTCAGCAAAACGGCCTGGTTGACAAGGTGAGCCTGGAGTACAAGTCCGAGGCCACCGAGTTGGCGGCAGCCATAAGCGCCGATCCCACCGCGGTCGCTTTGCTCCCAGAACCCTACGTTACGGCAGTGACCACCAAGAATCCCGAGCTGTCGGTGCGCCTGAGCCTGGCCGACGAGTGGCAGCGCGTTGAGGGAGCGCAGGGTGGCAAGCTGGTCGCCGGCGTCACCGTGGTACGTACCACCTTTCTCGCTGATCACCCAGAGGTGGTCGAGGAGTTCCTGGTCAATCAGGCAGCGTCCGTGGATGCGGCTCTGCGTGACCCAGGGGCAGCCGCCCAGCTGGTGGTAGTGCGCGGCATCATCGACAACCCCCAGATAGCGCAAAAGGCAATCCCGCAATGCAACCTGGTCTGCCTTACGGGAGACCAGATGCAGGCCGCCTTAGGCAGCTACCTGCAGGTGCTCTTCGCAGCAGACCCCGCCTCAATAGGCGGCGCCCTCCCCGGCGACGATTTCTACTACCATGCCAACGCCGCATAAGCGTGGCTCGCGCTTGCCAAGCTGGGCAAAGAAGACCCTCATTGTCATTTTCTGGCTGCTGGTGTGGCAGCTGGCTGCCCTGCTCATCAACAACGACATCCTGCTGGCCAGCCCCCTGCAGACTGCCTGGGTGCTGCTGGGCAACGCCGCCACAGTGCGGTTCTGGGCCAGCATCGGCTTCACCCTGCTCCGTATCTTCTTAGGCTTTACGGTCGCCCTGCTCCTGGCCCTGGCCCTGGGTGCGCTCGCCTGGAAGCGCCCCCTCTTCAAGGCATTCCTCAACCCAGCGGTGACCTTCATCAAAAGCGTGCCCATCGTCTGCTTCATAGTCATGCTGCTCATCTGGTTCGGCGCGCGCTGGGTCAGCTTCGCCGCCGTATTGCTGGTGGCCTTCCCGGCCATCTACTTCGCCGTGCTGGAAGGCCTCACGCAGCGCGACCAGAAACTGCTGGAGATGCTTCGCGTCTTCAGAGTGCCCGGCGGCCGCAGGCTGACGGCACTTTACTGGCCCACCATCCTGCCCTTTCTGCAGGCTGCCAGCAAGGTCGCCGTGGGCATGAGCTGGAAGTCCGGCGTCGCCGCCGAGCTCATCGGCCTGCCACTGGGCAGCATCGGCGCCAACATCTACCAGGCCAAGATCCTCCTCCAATCAGCCGACATCTTCGCCTGGACCTTTGTGATCGTGGCATTGAGCATAGCGGCTGAGAAGGCCTTCCTCGCCCTGCTGAGGCGCTCCGAGGACTGGAGCTGGCGCATGGCGCTACCCCGCTTCATCCAAGAAAACATCACAGAAAGCATCTGGCAGACCCCCACGCAGGTCACAGCTCAGGGCCTGGTCAAGTCCTTTGACGATAAACCCGTGATCGACAACCTCAACCTCACCCTTGCTCCCGCAGGGCGCTACACCTTGAACACCCCTTCCGGCACCGGCAAGACCACGTTGCTGCGGGTCCTCGCAGGCCTTGAGAAGCCTGACGGCGGCACCCTGACCCACAGCAACCGCATTGCCATGGTCTTCCAGGAGGCGCGCCTGTTTGAGAAACGCAACGCGGTGGAGAACATCCAACTGGTCGCAGGGCACAGCCATAGCCAGGCTGTAATCCATCAGACCCTGGCCCGCCTGCTCCCCGAGGACTCTCTTGAGTTGCCGGTGAGCCAACTCTCCGGCGGCATGCGCAGGCGGGTGGAACTCTGCCGGGCCCTGCTTGCTCCCAGCCAGCTGCTCCTGCTCGACGAGCCCTTTGCCGGCCTGGATCCAGCAAACACAGAGGCGGCTATGGCGCTGTTAGAAGAGCAGCTCAATGGCCGTACCCTGCTTCTGGTCAGCCACGACCAACAAGACACCAAGGCCCTGTCAGCCACCCCACTCTCACTGTGAGCTTGTATACTTCCTACTGGGAACAAATGTGACTCATGAGGCGTTTGAAACCGGAGGTGCATCGCAATGGATAAGCAGCTATGTCCTCACTGCAAAGGAGACTACTACAAGCGAGGAGAGCCCTATATCCCATACTCTGGCAGCGGATGGGCTGGAGATATGGAGTACGATGAATGGTATTGTCCCCATTGCGAAAAAGGATATATAACGGCAATACCCAATGAAGAGCAACAACACCGTTAGGGCAAAGAGGACGGAGTGTTTTCACATCCCCGCCCCCTATTATCAGAGTCTAGCGCTTGATGGTGCCAAAGATCCCGCGGGTGAGCTCGCGGCCAATATCCCTGCCAATCTGAGACATGCTGCTGGAAACAACCTTGTTGACCGGGCTGGAGGTCTTCTTAGCTGCGGGCTTGGCAGCAGCCTTGGCAGCAGCCTTCTCCTTTTCGAGCTTCTCCTTCTGCAGCTGGGCCTCTAGCTCGTCCCGCTCCCTTTGCAGCTCGCGCCTCTGCGCCATCTCATCCAGCGCCTCATAGGCAGAATAGCGGTCATAGGATTGGTAGTACTTGGTGTACAGCGGTGTAGCCCGGGTGATCTGCTCGATGAGCTCCGGCTCAGCAACGCCAAAGTTACAGCGGGGCGGCAGTATGAAGCCGCGCTCGATCATCTGAGGCGCGCCCTTCTCGTCAAGGGCTGAGATGAGCGCCTCGCCGGTGGCCAGCTCGCTGATGGCGGTCTCGCTGTTGAAGGCGGGGTTGGGTCTGAAGGAGGCCGCGGCTGCCTTTATCGCCTTCTGGTCGTTGGGCGTGTAGGCCCGCAGCGCGTGCTGCACCTTGTTGCCCAGCTGTGCCAGCACGGTGTTGGGTATGTCCGAGGGGCTTTGTGTGATGAAGTAGATGCCTATGCCCTTTGAGCGTATGAGGCGGATGACCTGCTCGATCTTCTGCAGCAGGGCCTTGGGTGCGTCGTTGAACAGCAGGTGGGCCTCGTCAAAGAAGAAGACCATCTTGGGTTTGTCCAGGTCGCCTACTTCTGGCATCAGCTCGTAGAGCTCTGAGAGCATCCACAAAAGGAAGGTGGAGTAGAGCAACGGGTTTTGGAACAACGTGACGCAGTCCAGGATATTGATGACGCCACGGCCGCGCTCGTCAAAACCGAACCAGTCCTGCAGATCAAGCGCTGGTTCGCCAAAGAAGAGGTCGCCGCCGGCGGACTCCAGGGTCAAAAGACCGCGCTGGATGGCCCCGATGCTGGCCGAGGCAACATTGCCGTACTGCACGGTGAAGTCCTTGGCGTTCTCGCCCACGTACTGCACCATGGACCGCAGATCCTTGAAGTCCAGCATGAGCAGGCCGTTGTCGTCGGCAACGCGGAAGACTATCTGCAACACGCCCGCCTGGGTGTCGTTGAGCCCCAGGATGCGCGCAAGCAGGACGGGGCCCATCCGCGACACGGTGGTCCGCACGGGGATGCCCTGCTTGGCGTAGACGTCAAAGAAGCGCACCGGGTAGCCGGTGAAGGTGAAGTCCAGAAGCCCCATGGTGCGCACGCGCTCATCGATGATTGGGCTCGGCGTGCCCGGTTTGCACATCCCCGAGACGTCGCCCTTGATGTCGGCCATGAACACGCTGGTTCCCATCTCAGAGAACGCCTCCGCCATCACCTTGATAGTGGTGGTCTTGCCAGTGCCCGTCGCGCCGGTCACCAGCCCATGCCGCGTGGCCATCTTAGGTAGCAGGTAGATGGGGTTGGCGCCGCCGTCACCGCTGGCGATCCAGATCTTATCGTCTTCTCTCAGATACATGGGATACCTCTCATAACGCGTCTAGCAGGGCATGTGGGATTCAGAGCACTGTCGCGCCCATTGTAGCATAAAGGGTTTTCCAGCCGTCCTGTGCCTGTCAGTGGATGATGGATGACGGGTTTGCACTTATGTGCTCCAAGTAGGCCTGGAGCTGCTGGAAGTCCTCAAAGGTGTCTGCGTCAAGGGTGACGCCCTTATCGTCCGTCTCCAGATATGACGATACCAACGGTGTGATAGCCCCTCGCAACCCGCCCGGACCGGTATAGGCCAATACCAGGTCGAAGACCTCTCGGGTGAACAGGACCGGGTGCCCCGTGATGCCCTTGCGGCTGGGGATGCATACCGGGGCTCCTGTCTCCTGCTGATGGGCGATGAGCTTGCTGTAGGTCTGCGGGTTCACGGCTGGTATGTCGCCCGGTATGACGAATGCCGCGTCAAGGCGGGCGCCTGCCTGCTCCAGTTCGAGTAGCTTGCCAAGGCCCAGTTTCACGGAGTCCAGCATCTCATTGGAGGCGAATGCGCTGTTATAGACAAAATGCACGCGGTGTTGGGGCGTCTGGCTGGGGGCTGAGTCCCAGGCGTCGTCCGCGCTTTTCAGAGCCAGGTGAACCGCATCGCTGTTCTTCCCGCAGACAACCACCACCTCATCCACACCGGCATCGAGTGCAGCCTGCATGGTCAGGCGGATCATGGGGTAGCCGGAGAGGGTCGCCAGGGGCTTGAAGAAACCCATCCGCGAGCTAAGCCCTGCTACCGGCAGTATCGCTGCTGTCCTCAGTTCCATGCGAACAGTATGACAGATAGAGGATAGTGGATGTGACAAAGGGATGTGACAAAGGGGACGGGGCGTTTTGGGATGTGACAAAGGGGACTGGATGGGAGCGCTGTCTCCCCCAGCCCTTGCAGGCGCACGTAGATGCGTCAACACCTGGTTGGGAGTGCTGCCTTTATAAGGAGGCGCGTGGGGGAGGTGTGCCTGGCGAGGGGAGGCCGCACCTCCCTCAAAAGTGCGTAAGGGGAGACGCGGCCTTTCTCGTCATAGGCTAGGGCTGCTGCTGGTTGCGGATGTCGAGAGTGCGCACGGTGGGCATCAGCGCCGCGATGACGGCGATGGATATCAGGGCAGCGCCGCCCAGGATGAACCAGGGGGTGATGCCGATGACCTCGGCCAGGGGCGCGGCTATGAGGAGGCCGACGGGCGCGGCGAGTGAGGTGACCACGCCCATGAGCGCCATGACGCGGCCGAGCCTCTCCGGGCTGACGCAGCGTTGCACGATGCTGTTGAGCGGCCCGTTGAAGAAGGAGCCGAAGACAGCGCTTATGCCTGAGATGACCACAAAGGTCACAAACATGCTGGACGGCAGGAAACCGATCACCAGGAAGGTAGCGCCCTGTAGGACCAGGGAAGCGCCTACTACATACATGAGGCGTTTGCCGCCACCCCAGATGGTCAAGATGATGGAGCCCAAGAGGAAGCCTGAGCCGAAGACCGCCTCGACCAGCGCCGCTTCAAAGCCGCCGCCGCCGAAGTGGCTGTAGGTCATGAGGGTATAGAGCGCGGCGAGCGGCATGAAAGCGGCGGTGCCTATGGCTAACAGGACAAAGAGCGCGGTCAGGCCCTTGACATCGCGCACGATGCGCAGGCCGGCCAGCATGTCGGCGCGGACGGTTTGGCGTTGTTCCTTGGCCATGTGCGCGGCGGGGATGGTGACGGCTGCCAGGGTGAGGCAGGCGAAGGTCGCGCCGCCTACGTCGGCGAAGAGCGCCGCCTGAAGCCCGATGGTCTCAAAGAAGAGTATGCCAATGGCGGGGGAGACTATGTTACCCGCCGCCTGGACTGCCTGGTCGAGCGTGTTGATGCGGACCAGGTGGCGGCTGGGCACCAGCAGCGGCATGGCGGCGAGCATGGCAGGCTGATGGAAGGCCGTGCAGATGCTCCTTGCTGCAATAGCTATGAAGACCACCGGTATCGATATCATGCCGGCCATGATGATGAAAGCCATGACAAGCATGGAGACGGCGATGCCGAGGTCGGCGATGATCATGATGGCCTTGCGGCTGTAGCGGTCGACGATGGTGCCGGAGAAGGGGCCGATGATCGCCATGGGCAGGAAGAAGAAGACGGTGCCCAGCATGAGCATGAGCGGGCTTTCCGTGGTGATGGTGATGTACCAGATGAGGGCGTAGGCAGCAGCGCCGCTTGCGACAATGGCTATGGCCTGGCCGAGCCACACAATGGTGACTATGCTGCGCCAGCGCATAGGCACGAGGGTGCCAAGGGCGGAGAGCTCTTGCTCTGGCTCGGTTTGGGCTTTAGGTTCTACACGGCATTGAGCCGGGAGTTCAGGTTTATTCATGTTTGGTTTTCTCGTATCTATGGAGGCGTGAGGCGCACTCAGGGCGGGCTCACGGTGATTGACAGGCTATTTGTTGTTGGTGACGAGGGTGAGGGTGGTGCTCGTTACCTCGTCTTTGTAAATGCGCCGTTCATGGGTCATCTCCTCCAGAACTCCTCTACGCTTTCTCAGGAGTCCTTAGCAGGGTACCACACTCAGACAGCACGCGCCACCTCCCAACCTCCCCTCTAAGCCCAACACAAGCCTCTTAAACAAAATAATAATTTTTAGTGCTAAAAATTAGTTGATATTGCACACAAACAGTGGTATGCTTGCAACTGCGCACCCGGAAAACAGGTGTACAGCAAAGGAAACAGCTGAGCAAAGAGGAGAGATCATGGACTTCGAGAGCATCAAGAACGCTGCTGAGGACTACCAGCAAGATATGACCAGGTTCCTGCGTGACCTGGTGCGCATCCCCGGCGAGAGCGCCGGCGAGGAAGCGGTTGTCAAGCGCATCGCCCAAGAGATGGAGGCGCTCTCCTTTGACAAGGTCGAGATAGACCCCATGGGCAACGTGCTCGGTTACCTGGGTACGGGAGCGACCCTCATCGGCTTTGACGCGCACATCGACACCGTGGGCGTTGGCAACGCAGACAACTGGGAATTCGACCCCTATGAGGGCTTTGAGAATGACACGGAGATCGGCGGCCGCGGTACCTCGGATCAGCTGGGTGGCATTGTCTCTGCCGTCTACGGCGCCAAGATCATGAAGGATCTTGGCCTTATCGACAACAGCTATACGGTGCTGGTCACCGGCACCGTGCAGGAAGAGGACTGCGACGGCCTGTGCTGGCAGTACCTCATAAATGAGAAGCAGGTCCGCCCTGAGTTCGTGGTCATCACCGAGCCCACCAACGGCAACATCTACCGCGGCCAGCGCGGGCGCATGGAGATCCGCGTGGAGGTCGCCGGCGTATCCTGCCACGGCTCAGCTCCTGAGCGCGGCGACAACGCGATCTACAAGATGGCCAAGATCCTGGCCGAGGTGGAAGAGCTCAACAACCGGCTCCATGTCGACCCCTTCCTGGGCAAAGGGACGCTGGCGGTGTCGGAGATCTTCTTCTCGTCACCCTCACGCTGCGCCGTGGCCGACAAATGCGCCATCTCCATAGACCGGCGCCTGACCGACGGCGAGACCTGGGAGCTGGCCCTCGACGAGATCAGGGCGCTGCCAACCGTGCAGCAGTTTGGCGCCGTGGTGAGCATGTACGAGTACAGCCGCCCCAGCTACACCGGCCTGGTCTATCCCACCGAGTGCTATTTCCCCACCTGGGTCATCCCAAAGGACCACGCCGCCACGCAGGCGCTGGTGCAGGCCTATGAGGGCATGTACGGCACGCCCAAGGTCGACAAGTGGACCTTCTCCACCAACGGCGTCGCCATCATGGGCCGCTACGGCATCCCCTGCATCGGCTTTGGCCCCGGCAAGGAAGAAGAGGCCCACGCTCCCAACGAGAAGACCTGGAAGCGCGACCTGGTCACCTGCGCCGCGGTGTACGCCGCTACCCCCGCTATCTACTGCAATCAAAACGATAAGGACGGCATCGCCGCCAACTGATAACTGACCCAGTACTCTGACCCAGCACCACAAGCTTGGACAACCACGCCAAAAGGAGGACCCACCATGAGCGACTTTTCCCACCTGACCAGCACGCTTGCCAACCTCAAGACCGAGGACATGTACCTGAATGACTTCCTCCTCACCTGGGAGAAGGATGACGATGAGCTCAAGGCGACCTTCGCGGTGGCCGACGCCCTGCGCAACCTGCGCGAGCGGAATATCTCCACCCGCATCTTCGATTCCGGCCTGGGCGTGTCGCTGTTCCGCGACAACTCAACGCGCACGCGTTTCAGCTTTGCCAGCGCCTGCAACCTGCTGGGGCTGACCGTCCAGGACCTCGACGAGGGAAAAAGCCAGATCGCCCACGGCGAGACGGTGCGTGAGACGGCCAACATGATCTCCTTCATGGCCGACATCATCGGCATCCGCGATGACATGTACATCGGCAAGGGCAACACCTACATGCGTGAGGTGAGCAAGGCCGTGCAGGAGGGCTATGAGGACGGGAACCTTGAGCAGCGACCCACGCTGGTCAACCTGCAGTGCGACATAGACCATCCCACCCAGTGCATGGCAGACATGCTGCACATCATCCATGAGTTCGGTGGGGTGGAGAATCTCAAGGGCAAGAAGATCGCTATGACCTGGGCGTATTCCCCCTCTTACGGAAAACCGCTGAGTGTGCCCCAGGGCATCATCGGCCTCATGAGCCGCTTTGGCATGGACGTGCATCTCGCACATCCCGAGGGCTATGACGTCATGCCAGAGGTGATCGAGGTCGCCAAGGCGAACGCCGCAGCCAACGGCGGCAGCTTCACCCAGTCCAACTCGATGGCAGAGGCCTTCAAAGACGCGGACATAGTCTACCCCAAGAGCTGGGCCCCCTTCGCCGCCATGGAACAGCGCACAAATCTCTACGGCAACGGCGACTCAGACGGCATCAAGGCGCTTGAGAAGGAACTGCTCGCCCAAAACGCCGCCCACAAGGACTGGGAGTGCACGGAAGCGCTCATGCAGACCACGCGCGCGGGCAAGGCGCTCTACATGCACTGCCTCCCCGCTGACATCACCGGCGTCTCCTGCGAGCAGGGCGAGGTCGAGGCAAGCGTCTTCGACCGCTATCGCGTACCCCTGTACAAAGAGGCCGGCTTCAAGCCCTACATCATCGCCGCGATGATCTTCCTCAGCAAGGTCAAAGACCCCGCCAAGACGCTCCAGCAACTCGAGGCCGCAGGCATCGCCCGCCTCCTGGAGGCCTAGGGTCATGGGAAAGCGCATTGTCATTGCTCTGGGCGGCAACGCTTTAGGCGACAACCTCTACGAGCAGATGGCGGCGGCCAAGCAGACCGCCCGCGCCATAGCCGACCTGGTAGAAGCAGGGTGTGAGGTGGTAGTAGCCCACGGCAACGGCCCGCAGGTGGGAATGATCAACCTGGCGCTTGAGAGCGCAGCCAAGACCGAGGCAAAGACCCCCTTCATCCCCATGTCGATGTGCGTGGCCATGAGCCAGGGCTACATAGGCTATGACCTGCAGAACGCGCTGCGCGAGGAACTGCTCTCGCGCGGCAACTCGACCCCCGTTGCCACCATCATCACGCAGACCGTCGTCGACAAGGACGACCCCGCCTTTGCCAACCCCACCAAGCCCATCGGCGCCTTCTACTCGCAAGAAGAGGCGCAGGAGATGGTCGCGCGTGGCATGGACATGATGGAGGACGCGGGCCGCGGGTACCGCCGCGTGGTCGCATCGCCTCGGCCTGTCGACATCATCGAGAAGCAGACGATAAAGGCGTTGCTGGCGGCCGGGCAGATAGCCATAGCCGTTGGCGGTGGTGGCATCCCCGTGATGCGGGAGGGCCTGCACCTCAGGGGCGCCAGCGCGGTGGTGGACAAGGACTTCGCTGCCGCCTGCCTCGCAGAGCAGATCCAGGCTGATTTTCTCGTCATACTCACCGCGGTGGAGAAGGTCGCCATCAACTTTGGGCGCGCGGATGAGGAGTGGCTCAGCGAGCTTTCCATCGATCAGGCCCAACGCTATATAGTGGAGGGGCACTTCGCCCCCGGCTCCATGCTGCCCAAGGTGCAGGCTGCCATGCAGTTCGCCTCCTCGGGCGCGGGGCGCAGTGCGCTCATAACGCTGCTGGGCAAGGCGAAAGAGGGGATTGAGGGTACAACAGGCACCACCATCCGGGCGTGACGGAAGGACTGACACGTGGCCCGGGCGTGGCGGCGCAGATGATCACCACCATCCGGGCGTGAATCATCTCCAGGGGAATGGATTGCTAAGGAGGCTTCTTGTGGACAAGGCAAAAGTGGAGTTAGACACCATCCACCAACTCGATGGCCGTCCGCCGTTGCGGGTAGCAGTACCACTGGGCCTTCAGCATGTATTGACCATGTTCGTCGGCAACCTGGCGCCGGTGATAATAATCTCAAGCGCGCTTGTCGCAAAGGGCACCATGACAACGGCCCAGCAACTCTTGATGATCCAATGCGCCATGCTCATCTCAGGCCTCGCCACACTGCTGCAGCTCTATCCGCTCAAGCTCGGGCGCATCCAGATCGGTGCGCGTCTGCCTATTGTCATGGGTACTTCCTTCATCTTTTTGGGAGCGCTGCTGACCGTCGGCCTTGAGTACGGCCCCAACGTCATGTTTGGCGCCATCATCGTCGGTTCGGTGGTCCAGGCTTCCATCGGGTTGCTCTATCAACCTCTCAGCAGGTTCTTCCCGCCGGTTGTCATAGGCTGCGTGCTTATGACCATAGGCCTGTCTTTACTGCCAGTGGGGACTAACTACCTGGCTGGCGGAGCTGCGGCAATAGCGGCGGGCACCTATGGCTCATGGCAGAACATCCTGGTCGGTCTGACGGTTATGGTGGTGGTCCTTATTTTCCAGCGTTGGGGCAAGGGTTTCAGCAAGACGGTTGCCATTCTTATCGCCGTGATAGTCGGTTATGTCCTTGCGGCTTGTTTTGGCATGGTCGATTTCAGCATCATCACCAACAGTGCACCTGTCGCGCTGCCCATCCCATCCGTGCTGCCAGCATTCCAGCTGGGTCCGATCCTCACCATCGGCGCGTTGTACATTGTGTGCGCACTGGAGACCATAGGGAACACCAACGGTATCACCGCAGCCGCACTCGACCGACCTGCCACCCCCCGCGAGGTCTCCGGCGCCATTCTCTCTGATGCGGTGAGCTGCGCCTTTGCCGGCCTGTTCAACGGCCTGCCCAATACGGCCTTCGGCCAAAACGCCGGCATTGTGGCGATGACCAAAGTCATAAACCGCTGGTGTATTGCTACGGGAGCGTTCATCTTGATCCTCGCCGGGTTCTTTCCTCCCATCGGCGCTATCTTCAGCGCCATGCCGTCCGCGGTCCTGGGCGGCGCCGTGCTGACGGTCTTTGGGATGATCATAATCAACGGCATCAAGCTGATTGTTGCCGATGGGCTGTCGGAGGTCAACATCCTCATCATCTGCGTCGCCTTTGGGCTTGGCTACGGCATAACCCTGCAGCCCGCCCTGATAGAGGCGGCGCCGCTGTGGCTGGGCAACATCCTCAACGAGACCACGCTGGTCGTCTTTGTGGTTGCCTTCCTTGCCAACCTGGCCTTCCGCCAGCAGAAGAGCAAGAAGAGCACAAAGGGCGCAGCATCTCCAGAGAGCGTTACGGTTCACTCAGGTCGAGCGCCCCACTAAGGACTGAAGTCCCCTCCTTTTCCCTTGTCACCCCAGGCTTTATGACAAAGGGTGATGACAAAGGGGACGGTCCCTTTTGTCACAAAAGGGACCGTCCCCTTTGTCATCACCAAACACATGTCACCCCTCCTTCTTCACTGCTGCTCTTTTCCCTCGTAGTGCCCACGGCAGCAATAGACGACAGCCCCAGTTGTGCCACAGCCGCTGGGCTAGGCCCCGGGTCAAGCCTGGGGTGACAGTATAGTGTGACAGGGGTGACAATATGACAAAAGGGACCGTCCCCTTTGTCATCCCGCTGGGCTAGCTCCCTGATGCAGGCGGGTCTGGGCAGGGTGGGTGAAGTCAAACCCATACTCCTCGCAACAATATCGTACCAAAATAATTTTTAGTTATACAAATAATTAGTTGACATGCAGATTGCTCAGTAGTATACTCCAAGAGACGGAAAAGGGAGGTTATCGTGGCAAAAGACAAGCAGGGTTATCAGCAGTTCAAACCCTTTTTGGAGGACATCGCCGTTGGTATCGCCCGGCAGTTCGGCTCCAACTGCGAAGTGGCCATCCATGACACAACGCACGGCGTGGACCACAGCATCGCCTTTATTGAGAACGGTCATGTGACCGGCAGGCAAGTAGGCGACAGCGCCAGTGAAACGGTTCTCAAGGCCCTTAAGGATAAGGACGTTGAGAACCGTTTTGGTTATATCACCAACTCCAAGGACGGGCGGATGCTCCGCTCATCCACCATCAACATCCGCAATGACGAGGGCGAGGTAGTCGCCGTCCTGTGCATCAACTTCGACATCAGCGACCTGGTGCTGGCAAAACGTACCTTGGATGAACTGGCGATGGTCGAGGACCTCGGCCAGGAGACGGTGACCATCCCGGGCGACGTCAACAACCTGCTTGACCAGCTGATCGACGAGTCGCACAAGCTCATTGGCAAACCCATCTCGGCCATGACCAAGGAAGACAAGATGCGGGCGATCCAGTTCCTCGACAAGAAGGGCGCTCTGCTTGTCATGAAGAGCTCTGGCCGCATCTCCGACTATTACGGGATCTCCAAATACACGCTCTATAACTATCTGAACGGTTTGGAGGAAGACGCAACAGGCTCCTGACGGGCAGCGCCGCAGCCAGTACGGTCCAGACAGGACGGCGACCGGTGCCAAATCAACAACAGGGAGAAGCAAGAGGGGAGTTGCAAAGCACACTCCCCAGGGTGAAGGACACTCTGAGAAGGTAACGAGAAGAACGGCAGTTTTGGAGGGCATCATGGAGGAAACAACAAGACAGGTAATCGCAACCAGCAAGGCGCCAGCCGCTATTGGCCCCTATGCCCAGGCGAACCGCGTAGGTAACCTGGTCTTCACCTCGGGGCAGATACCGCTGGATCCAGCCACGGGTGAGATTGTCGGCGCCACCGCTGCCGACCAGGCCGAGCAGGCGATACAGAACCTGGCATGCGTGCTTGAGGCCGCGGGAAGCAGCCTTGACGCGGTGGTGAAGACCACGGTCTTCCTGCAGGATATGGAGGATTTCGCCCAGATGAACCTGGTATACGCCCGCTTCTTCACCGGCGAGGCCCTGCCCTCCCGCTCTGCGGTTGCGGTGGCTGCGCTTCCCAAGGGGGCGTTGGTGGAGATCGAGGCTATCGGATTGGTTGAGGGCTGACGTATGAAAGACAGCATCAAGTGGACCCAGAACACCCTGGCGCCCAGCGACTGCTCGGCCAGCCTGGGGCTCATCGACGCAAGCGCCGTCAAAAAGGTGCGCGCGTTCCACGCATCTATCCCACAGTACGCTCCAACCCCGCTGGCAAGGCTCGACGCGCTGGCCGGGCACCTGGGCATACAGGGCGCCTACGTTAAAGATGAGTCGCATCGCTTTGGCCTCAACGCCTTCAAGGTACTGGGCGGCTCCTATGCGATAGGCGTCTATCTTGCCGGGTTGCTTGGCAAGGACATCTCAGAGCTCAGCTATGGGGAGCTCATCTCGCCTGAGACCAAAGCCCAGGTGGGGGAGATCACCTTCTACACCACCACGGATGGCAATCATGGCAGGGGAGTGGCCTGGGCCGCAAACAGGCTGGGGCAGAAGTCCGTTGTCTGTATGCCGGCCGGCAGCTCCCAGGTCCGCCTGGAGAATATCCGCAAAGAAGGAGCAGAGGCCTTCATCACCAGCACAAACTATGATGACACCGTGCGGAGCACCGCAGAGCTTGCCAAGGCAGACCCCCATGGCGTCATGGTGCAGGACACCGCCTGGCCGGGCTACACCCAGATCCCCGGATGGATAATGCAAGGCTACAGCACCATGGCCGCTGAGGCTGACGAGCAGCTCAAGGCCCAGGGCGTCACCCCCACCCATATCTTCATCCAGGCGGGCGTCGGCTCGCTGGCCGGCGCGGTGCAGGGCTACTTTGCCAACGCGTATCAAGACGCCTGCCCCACAACGGTGATCATCGAGGCCGCGGCGGCAGACAACCTCTACCGCTCGGCGCAAGCTGGAGAGCTGGTTGCCGTTGGCGGAGACCTGCAGACCATCATGGCCGGCCTGGCATGCGGAGAAGGAAACGTCATCTCCTGGGAGATACTCAAGAACAAGGCGGGCTTCTTTGTCTCCGCGCCCGACTGGGTCAGCGCCCAGGGTATGCGCGTGTTGGCAGCCCCGCTTAAAGGTGATGCCCCTGTGCTTTCCGGTGAGTCCGGAGCGGTGGGCGTAGGCCTGTTATCAGCGCTTTTATCGTTAGAGGAATACCAGGGCTTCAGGGAGGCGCTGGGCCTTGACCAGGATTCCGTAGTACTGTGCTTCAGCACCGAGGGTGACACTGACCCTGAGATGTATAAGAAGGTTGTGTGGGAGGGGTTCTGCCCATCATGTGAGGAGGAGACAAAATGAGCGAGATCATGAGACCACTGAGCTTTGCTTCGCTGATGGAGCATGCCCTGGGCGAGTACGGTGCCAGCAAGACCATCTTTGGCATCCATGCGGAGAAGTTCTATCGCAACCAAAGCGGCAACCGGATCACGCGCTTTGGCACAGAGCTTGACTCTCCCATAGGCCCCGCCGCGGGCCCCCACTCCCAGCTTGCGGAGAATATCGTCGCGGCCTTTTTGGCAGGCGGCCACTTTGTGGAGCTCAAGACCGTGCAGATCATGGACGGCGACGAACTGCGTGCCTGCGTGGCGCGCCCCTGCATCAACGCATCCGACGAGTGCTACAACGTCGAGTGGTCCACGGAGCTCACCGTGCAACAGGCCTTTGATGAGTACGTCAAAGCCTGGTTCGCCGTGCATGTGCTGGGCGTGGAGTTTGGCCTTGGCACCGGCGTCCTCTTCAACATGAGCGTGGGTTACAGCCTGGATGGGGTGAAGTCCCCCAAGATCGACGCGTACCTGGAGGGTATGCGCAACGCCTCTGCGACCGCTGTCTGGAAGGAATGCACGGATTGGCTTGCGGCCAACCTTGAGCGTTTCGAGGTGTTTGGCGCCGATGACCTGGCTGCCATCCCCACGCAGATCTCCAACAGCATCACCGTCTCCACCCTGCACGGTTGCCCCCGCGAGGAGATAGAGCAGATCGCCAACTACCTGCTTACCGAGAAGGGCTTCAACACCTGCATCAAATGCAACCCCACCCTGCTTGGCTATGAGACCGCGCGCACCCTGCTCGACAGCATGGGTTACAGCTACATCCACTTTGACGACCATCACTTCAAAGAGGACCTGCAGTTCGACGAGGCTGTTGCCATGGTCGGGCGCCTGCAGGTGGTCGCCGCAGAGTGCGGGCTGGACCTGGGTGTCAAGATAACCAACACCTTCCCGGTGGACATCAAGCGGGGCGAGCTGCCCGGCGAGGAGATGTACATGTCGGGGCGTTCGCTGTTGCCGCTTTCCATCACGGCGGCCAACAGGCTGAGCCAGGCCTTTGATGGTCAGATCCGCATCTCCTATTCAGGGGGCGCCGATGCCTTCAACCTGGCTGAGCTTTTAGCAACCGGCATACGGCCGGTCACCCTGGCGACCAACCTCCTCAAGCCCGGCGGTTATGAGCGCCTGCAGCAGATGGCCGTGATAGCCGAGGCGACCATCGACCCTGCGCAGAAGACCCTGGATGTGGAAGCGCTCTCAGCGCTGGCAGAAGGGGTGACGGGCAAGAAGCGGCATCGCAAGGAACACCGTGGGGTGGGCTCGCGCAAATCTGCTGAGGCCCTGGCGCTTTTCGACTGCGGAGAAGCCCCCTGCTCCAAGACCGGCTGCCCCATCAACCAGCAGATCCCCGCCTATCTGGAGCAGGTCGCCAAGGGCGACTATGCCAAGGCCTTCCAGATCATCTTCAACGACAACGTGCTGCCCTCCATCACCGGGACCATATGCGACCATCAGTGCCAGAACCGCTGTACACGCATAGATTATGAGGATCAGGTCCAGATACGCAGCGCCAAGAAGGCCGCGTCACTTGCGGCCCAGCAGGCCTTCACGCAGGCGCTTGCTGTCGTAAGCCCGCTCAGGAGCGAGGCCAAGGTGCTGGTGATAGGCGCCGGTGCGGCCGGCCTGGCAACCGCCACCTACCTGCGTCGCAACGGCGTGGATGTGACGGTGCGCGAGACGCGCGCTACGGCAGGTGGCATTGTCTCGCAGGTGATTCCCGCCTTCAGGATCTCCTCTGAGGAGGTCGCGCTTGACGTCGCCCTGGCCGAGGCCCTGGGGGTCAGCTTTGAGTATGGCGCTTCTGCTGACTATGACCTGGCTGAGCTCAGGCAGGAGTTCGATTTCATCGTCCTGGCTACCGGGGCGTGGAAACCTGGGCGCTCTGACCTGGCGGTTGACGGGGTAAGCGTGCATGACGCGCTGGGCTTTTTAGAGGCATCACGTCGCACGAGCCTGCAGCTGGATTTAGGTGAGCGCGTTGCCGTCATAGGCGGTGGCGACGTTGCCATGGACTGCGCGCGCGCAGCCATCCGCAACCAGGGTGTCAAAGAGGCGCATATCCTGTATCGGCGCACCAGAGAGCTCATGCCGGCACAGCCCCAGGAGATAGAGGAGGCACTGGCAGACGGCGTGCAGCTCACAGAGCTCTGCTCGCCCACGGCCTTCATTGACGGAAGCCTGACCCTGGATGTCATGGCGCTTGGCGAGCTGGATGCAAGCGGCAGGCCTGGCATAACCCCAAGCGGGCAAAGCATGGAGCTGCAGTTCGACACCGTGATCAATGCCGTGGGAGCAGGCGTGGACACCACCGCTTTTGCTACTAATGGCTTGCAGTTGGACGGGCGGGGATTCGCCCAGCTTGATGAGAACAACATGAGCTCGCTTGCGGGCGTCTATGTGGCGGGGGATTGCAAAGCCGGCCCCAAGACCGTGGTCAAGGCCATGGCAGATGCCAAGCTCATCGCCACAGATATACTGGCCAAGCTCGACCTGGACAATGACTTCACCAGCTTTGCCATAGAGGCCTGTCGCGAAGAACTACATGCCAAGTGGGGTGTGCTGGAGGCCTGCAAGCTTGATGCTGCCGCTGAAGCCGGCATCGCCGCTGAAGCCGGCATTGCTGCTGAGGCAGCGCGCTGCCTGACGTGCAGCGCAGCCTGCGGGATCTGCACCCAGGTGTGCCCCAACCGCGCGAACCTGGCACTGGACCTGGGCGCCTCGCAGGAAGCGTTCAAGAAGCGCTATCAGATACTGCACCTCGACGGCCTCTGCAATGAGTGCGGCAACTGCGGCGTCTTCTGTCCCACGGCCGGCAACCCCTATCTCGACAAGTTCACGCTCTTCTCCACCGAGGAGGACTTCGCGGACAGCAAGAACATCGGCTTCCTGCCGCTTGGCAACGGCCGCTACCGGCTCCGCCTTGAGGATGCCGCGGTCATCGAGGCCTCCCTCGCAGAGCTCACCGCGTCACAGGCAAAAGGCTTCGCAACCCTGATCGAGACCATCGACTCCGACTACAGCTATCTGCTGCGCAAAAACTGAAACCTGACCAGCGAAAAGGAGCACCGCCATGACCACTCTCATCACCAACGGCACCGTAGTCACCAGAGACGCCACCCAGCCCTTCATCCAGGGCGGCGCCGTCGCCTTCGACGGCAAGCAGATAACCGCGGTGGGCACCACAGCCGACCTTCTCGTCCAGTTCCCCAACGCGGACATCATGGATGCCAAAGGCCGCCTGGTCATGCCCGGCTTCATCAACGCCCACATGCATTACTACAGCACCTTCGCCCGCGGCATCAACTTCAACTCCAAGCCCGCCATGAACTTTGGCGATGTGTTGGAGGGCCTGTGGTGGAAGCTTGACAGGATGCTGACGCTTGACGACGTCTATTACAGCGCCGTTGGCCCGCTCATCGACGCGGCGCGCATGGGCGTGACCTCGGTCATCGACCACAACGCGAGCCCCTATGCCGTGCGCGGCTCGCTGCAGCGCATCGCGCAGGCCGCCACGGAGGTAGGCATCAGGAGCAACCTCAGCTATGAGATCTCGGACCGCGACGGCGCTCAGATCGCCCGTGAGGGCATTGACGAGAATATCGAGTTCTTCACGCATTGCAAGGCCCGCGGCGACGACATGCTGGGCGGCCTGGTAGGCATGCATGCCCAGCTGACGGTGTCACCTGCGACGCTCGACGCCACCGTCGAAGCCGCTGAAGCCGTGGGTGCGGGCTATCACATCCACGTTGCCGAGGGTATCGAGGACGTTGAGGACTGCCACAGCAAGTACGGTAAGCGGGTCATCGAGCGCCTGTATGACAGCCGCGTGCTCAACGAGCGTTCTCTTGCCATCCACTGCGTGCACGTCAATGAGCGTGAGATCGAGCTGTTGGCCCAGAGTGGTGTTGCTGTTGTCAACGCGCCGGAATCCAACATGTCCAACGCCGTGGGCTGCTCGCCTGTGCTTGACCTGCTCAAAGCGGGTGTGCTGGTGGGCATGGGCACCGACGGCTACTGCGTTGACGTGACCCAGAGCCTGAGGGCCGTGCACGCCATCCAGAAACATGTTGCGGGCATACCCTCAGTCGCCTGGCCGGAGCCGCACCAGATGCTCTTCGACAACAACGCCACCATCATGAACCGCCTCATCAACGGCGAGGTGGGCGCACTTAAGCCAGGGGCGTACGCTGACATCATCATAGTCGGCTATGAGGCGCCCACACCTATCACTGAGGACACAGTGGCAAGCCACCTCCTCTTTGGGGTCAGTGGGCGCCTGGTAGACACCACCATTGTCAACGGCCGTGTCATCATGAAGGAGCGCGAACTTCTCGTCATAGATGAAGAGAAGCTGATGCGTGAATCTCGCGAGCAGGCTGCAAAACTCTGGGCCAGGATATAAGATAGGCAGCGTTAGCGGTAGCAGGCAGTAAAGGGCAGAGAAGAGCAGTAGGGCTGGCGAACCACAGGCAAAACGCCGCATCGAGCAAAAGGAGTCACCATGGACATCACCATCAATGGAACACTCTATAACGCACCCGCAGACAAGACGCTCCTGCGCTATCTGCGCGATGACCTGCGGCTCACCTCCGTGAAGGACGGGTGCAGCTCGGGCGCCTGCGGGACCTGCACGGTGCTTATCAACGGCAAAGCCACCAAGGCCTGCGCCCGCAAGATCGAGAAGTTCGAGGGCGCTGTGGTGCTCACGGTGGAGGGCCTGTCTGCGCACGAGAAGGACGTCTACGTGCAGAGCTTTGGGCAGGCCGGCGCTGTGCAATGCGGCTTCTGCATCCCCGGCATGGTGCTCGCGGCCAAGGCCCTGCTCGATGTGAACCCGCGCCCCACGCGCGCTGAGGTCAAGAAGGCCATCAACAACAACCTCTGCCGCTGCACCGGCTACCAGAAGATCGAGGACGCCATCCTGCTTGCCGCCGCTTATCTCTTAGACGATAAACCCCTACCTGTACCCGCCGTCACATCTGGCATTGGCTGTGACACCATCCGCAGCGACGTGGCGGAGAAGGTGTTGGGTACCGGCGTCTTTGGCGATGACATCTATCTGGATGACATGATCTATGCCAAGTGCCTGCGCGCGCCCACGCCTCGGGCCCTCATAAAGGGTATTGACACCAGCAAGGCCGAGCAGCACCCGGACTGCGTACGCGTGCTGACCGCAGCCGATGTCCCCCACAACAAGATAGGCCACGTAGTGCAGGACTGGGACGTCATGATCGCCATTGGCCATGAGACCCGCTATATTGGCGACGCCATCGCCTTGGTGGGAAGCATCCGGCCGGAGAGCCTGGATGAGATACTGGCGCTCATCGAAGTGGATTTTGAGGAGCTCGAGCCAGTCACCTCGCCTGTCCAGGCGCTGGCAGAAGGCGCGCCGCTGATCCATTCCTCTGGCAACATCATGAGCCAGGAGCACCTGCACCGCGGTGACCCGGATGCGGCAATAGCCAAGGCGGCCCACGTGGTCACGCGTCACTATTCAACGCCCCACAACGACCACGCCTTCATGGAACCAGAGGTCGCTGTTGCCGTGCCTGTTGGCACGGATGAGCTGCACCTGTATACCGGCGGGCAGTCGGTCTACGACGACCGCCGCGAGACGGCGAACATGCTGGCCATCCCCTTTGAGAAGGTCCACGTGACCACCAACCTGGTGGGCGGCGGTTTTGGTGGCAAGGAGGATATGAGCGTGCAGCAGCATGCGGCGCTCATGGCCTGGCACACCAAGAGGCCCACCAAAGTGAAGTTCTCCCGCCAGGAGAGCATCGACTACCACGTCAAGCGCCACGCCATGGAGATGGACTTCACCACCGCCTGCGATGCCCACGGCATCCTCACCGCCATGAAGGCGGTGCTCATCGCTGACACCGGCGCCTATGCCTCCCTGGGCGGCCCGGTCCTCCAGCGCGCCTGCACCCACGCGGCCGGCCCCTACAACTACCAGAACATCGACATCATCGGCAAGGCGGTGTACACCAACAACGTGGTCTCCGGCGCCTACCGGGGCTTTGGGGTCACCCAGAGCTGCTTTGCCATGGAGAACAACCTCAACCTCCTCGCTGAGCTGGTGGGCATCAGCCCCTGGGAGATACGCTATCGCAACGCAATACGGCCAGGCGACGTGTTACCCAACGGCCAGATAGCCGATCCCAACACCGCGTTGGTGGAGACGCTTGAAGCGGTCAGGGAGGCCTTTGAGTCCAACAAGTATGCCGGCATAGCCTGCGGCCTGAAGAACAGCGGCAAGGGCATCGGCCTTATCGACACCAGCCGCTGCCTGCTCTCAATAGAGGAGGGCAAGGTCCATATCCGCACGTCAGCGGCCTGCATGGGTCAGGGTATCGCCGCCATGTGCCTGCAGATGCTCTGCGAGGCCACCGGCCTTGACCCCGCCCAGGTGGTCTTTGAGCGCGCGGACACCGTGCGCACACCGGACGCGGGAACCTCCACGGCCTCCCGCCAGACCGTGCTGACCGGCGAGGCGACCCGCCGCGCTGCTACCCAGCTTGCCCTGGAGCTGCAGGCCGGTAATAACCTTGCCGACCTGGAGGGCCGCGAGTTCTACGGCGAGTTCTCGCCCCCCACCGACGCCATGGGCTCACCCAAGCCCAACCCAGTCAGCCATGTCTCGTACAGCTATGCCACCCAGGTGGTCATCCTTGACGATGAGGGCGGGCTGGAGAAGGTCGTAGCCGCCTACGACGTAGGAGCGCCGGTCAACCCCATCTCCTGTGCTGGCCAGATCGAGGGCGGCATTGTCATGGGCCTGGGCTTCGCGCTCACTGAGGACTTCCCCGTTGAAGGCGGCTATCCGCAGGTGAAGTTCGGCACCCTGGGCCTGCCCCGCGCAAAGCAAGTGCCTCCTATAGAGGTGATCTTCACCAAGATTGCAGATGAGCGCCTATTGGAGTATGCCTACGGCGCCAAAGGGGTGGGGGAGCTCTGCCTCATTCCCACCAGCCCCGCGGTGGCCCACGCCTACTACCGCTTCGACGGCATCGCCCGCCAAAGCCTCCCCCTCAAAGGCACCTACTACAAGAAATAACCATTCCCACGCGCTCATTCGCGGGAACATCGCTCCAACCCAAATGCTGTTGACGCATCCACTTGCGCCTACCCCTATCCTTCCGTCATTGCGGGGTTCGAACGCCCGGGAAACGTGCCAGTGGCACGTTTTCAGTGAGAACGGGGAGCGCTTGCGCGAACCCCTGGGCAAAGTGCGCAGCACGACGTGGCAATCTATACCAGCGGCTGGGGATTTACGGCATTATCACAGCGCACCGCCATCCAGTTGCACTCATCCAAGTCGGGATTTCGCCTGCCGGTAGACAGTTGCGTCGCTGCGGGAACCGATAGCAACTATCTGGATGATCTGGATACCTTTGTCAGACTGGCGAAAAACCACACGCAGGCCAAGTTTACGGTGCTTGAGTTTCCTGCAACCAATCAGATTGCCTTCAAGGGGAGAGCCTGCCTGCATTCCTAGTAGACGGATGCGATCGAGTGCCTTATTAACAAAAACCAACTGAGAACCATCCAGCGAATCATAGTCAGCCTTCGAGTACTCTGTCCATTCCAACGCAAAGACTCCCGCTTTACCCAATTGCTCATCGGTAGAGTATTCAGTATTTGCAGCGCTGTTCTTGCGACCTTTATTCCCAGCCATCGTTGCTGTCCAGAACGGGAACCGCGTTTGCTGCATGTCCTCTGACGCTGACATCGGAGTAGGTCTTTACCTCACCCATTGACAATCTCAGGGCGACCTCGGCATCCAACAGGTGTTCCTCTAGGTCTTCAACCTGTCTGCTGAGGGATTCGTATTGTTCTCTGGTGAGCATTACCCCAGAGACGGACCCTCTGTTGAAGACATAAACGGCATTATTGGTCTCAGCAGCCAACTTGAACACAGTATCAGGTGATTTTTTCACTTCAGAGATACTGGCCGTTGGAATATCCAGTGTCTTCATCCCACTCATCATCAGCCTCCTAATAGTCTACAAACAGTTTATAAAAAGTCTAAAAAGAAATCAACGGCAGTTATTATGTTTTCATTTTTTATTATGACGAGTGCCGGCTTTCGAATTTTGCCATCAATCTTGCCATCAATGGACTTGTATTATTCTATAATGATGGTAAAATTTACGGTCATCATAGAATTGGAGAACCGATGCGCTTCTACAACAGGGAATCCGAGCTGGCAGAATTACTGGAGATCAGGAAACAGGCCTTTGCTGACCACTCCCGCTTTACCTTGATAACCGGCAGACGGCGAATAGGGAAAACCAGCCTGGTACTCAAATCTCTCAGCGAAGAACAATTCGCCTATCTCTTTGTTGGGAAGAAAAGTGAGGCGGTGCTTTGTGCCGAGTTCTCACGCGAGATAAACAAAGTAACTGGACTGGAGATCCCCCAAGAACTCCGAACGCTTCAGTCCCTCTTCTCGCTCTTCTTTCAAATGATCGGCACCCGCAAGGTAACCCTGTTCTTTGATGAGTTCCAAGAGTTGGAGCAGGTGAATCCAGGGTTCATGAGTGATTTACAGCAATTCTGGGACAGGAACAAAGAAGTCACAAACGTCAATCTCGTTGCCAGTGGGTCTGTCTATACCCTGATGAAGAAACTCTTTGAGGATAAAAAAGAGCCCTTGTTCGGCAGAGCGGATAACATCATCAAGGTTGCACCATTCAACGTGGAAACACTTAAGCAGATACTGTTAGAGCACTCGCCTGGTTACAAGAACGAAGACCTCTTGGCACTTTATACAATAACTGGTGGTGTACCAAAGTATGTTGAGCTTCTGTGCGACAACAATGTGCTCACCCAAAAGAAGATGATCGATTACATCATCCGTGACAACTCTCCGCTCTTGGATGAGGGGAAGAACCTCTTGGTGGAGGAGTTTGGTAGGAACTACTCTACCTATTTCTCCATCATCACTGCTATATCGCGAGGATACAACACTCAAAACGAAATCGAATCATTTGTAGGCAAGCCTAACCTTGGCGCACAGTTGCTTCGCCTTGTGGAGCATTACTCCATACTCAAACACAGGAGACCTATCATGGCCAAGGAAGGCTCCCAAACGGTGCGCTATGAAATAGACGACCCTTTCATTCGCTTTTGGTTCAGGTTCATCGAGAACTATCGGCCTTTGGTTGAGATGAAGGCTTTTGAGAGGCTCAGGAAGATTGTCACCGACGAGTTTGCCGCCTATTCCGGCAAGCTGCTTGAGCGCTATTTCAAAGAGATGCTCGCAGCCAGCGGAAGGTATCTGGATATCGGGTCTTATTGGGAGGCCCGCAATCGAGAACAGAACGAGATAGACATTGTTGCAATCGAATCACACAAACCCAAGCTTGCCTTGGCTGCAGAAGTCAAACGCAACCCCAAGGAATTCCGCCCCATCAAACTGGATGCCAAGGTAGAACACCTTGAGCAGAAGCTTCTGTATGGCTATCAGATCGAGCGGCTATGTCTAAGTCTTAACGATATGTAGTTTCGCACTCTCTTGCACTAGAGGAAGCCAAGTACGCACGTTTACTCCAGGTGGTAGTTGTGGATGTGATAGTGTCCATGGCCCTCGCCGGCGTGGCGGTGGTAGTACTCGTCAATAAGGTTCACCCGCTTGAGCAGCTCGATGTCATCCATGACCTGCGTGGTAGCCAGGTCCGCTGCCAGGCTGTGGTCCTCGCTGAAGAGGACGGCTCGCTGGCTCAGTTCCTGCACCAACTCCAGGTCATGGGTGGAGATGATCAGGGTCTTGCCCGCATGGTTGAGCTCATGGAGGAACTCCACCAACCAGCGCTCGGTCCGGGGATCAAGGCCGTTCATGGGCTCATCCAGCACCAGCACCTGGGGATTCAGCGACAACACGCTGGCAATGGCAAGCTTCTTCTTCTCACCGCCGCTCAAGTGGTAGGGTTGCCGCTCCCTCAGATCCTGCAAGCCAAGCAGCTCCAGACACTCCTCCACGCGCGCAGCCACGGAATCCTCATCCATGCCCATCTGCCGCGGGCCAAAGGCGACCTCATCAAACACGCTTGCACAGAAGAGCTGGGCGTCGCAGTTCTGGAACACAAAACCCACCTTTTGATGGAAGGCCTTGGCAAACCGCGCGTCCTTCATGGTCTTCGCAGAGATCTCATCGCCATCAAAAAGGTACGTTCCCCGGTCAGCAAAGATGATGCCATTGATGAGCTTCTGCAGCGTCGACTTCCCGCAGCCGTTGGCGCCCAGAAGCGACACGGATTCACCCTCATCAATACTCAGGCTGATGTCGCGCAGCGCCTCATTTCCTTCATAACAGAAGGACACATTCTCAAGCTCGATCATACACGCCTCAACATCCTCAAGCACCCTCACCACTCTCAATACAGATAGACAAACGCCGCTACAATCCCCACATTCAACAGCAGGTAGACGGCATCCGCCAAACCGAACCTGAACTTATCGTATAGCTTGTACTCCCCATCAAAGCCCCGGCACTCCATAGCCTGGTATTGCTCCTCGGCCATCTCCCGGGATGTGATGAACAGCGTGCCCGCAATACCCGCCAGCGCGGTCTGCTTGCTGCGGTTTTTGCCCACGGAGCGCAGCTTAAGGGCGGTGAGCATCGTCAAAGTGAACTCGCCCAGCATGACCAGGTATTTGAGGGTGATGTCCAGGATGAAGATGAAGAGATGCGGCACATGGAAGCGTCTGAGCGCCGTGATTATCCGGCCCCATTCCGCGCTGCGCGCAAGGATGTTCACGGCCATGACCGTCACCAGCACCTTGAGAGGAACCACGATGATGCTGTAGTGGTTCCCCAGAAGGAACGATGGCAGCATGATAAGCGCGGTAATCAGGGCCACAGCAAGGCTTATCCGCAGGGTGGCGATGAGGTCTCTAACCGGCATCACACACAAAAGTACCAGCAGATACGCGAGCACAACGTAGACAAACGTGAGCTGCGTGGAGAGGGAGACCAAAACTATCAGCACCAGTGTGCAAAGCACCCCAAAGAAGGGGTTAACCGCCAGGCGGCCCAGGCCCCCACCGCGCCGCTCCTGCGCCCTGACCAGGGACAGCAGGCGCATGAAGGACAGTATGCTCCTGTTGATGAAGCCGTCTTTATCCACAGGTGGCGCAAAGTCCTGGCTTTCCAGCAACCACTCCGGCACCGCCACGGGGCTTTTACTCTGACTGAGTGGCATTGTGTGCACCGTTTTTGGCGGACTTGTCCCTCACCAGGCTTGCCACAATCCTGAAGACAATGACGAGCAGGGCGGCGCCTATGACCGCTGACAGGATATACCCAGCCACCTCAGGTAGGCCGCTGAAGCTGTAATCCGGCAGCAGCGCTTCGAACTGGAAGCCTTCCTGCATGCCCAGGGGCACAAAGCCCAGGGCCTCGCCATCTGTGACCACCTCGCTGATTTCACCGGCGCCCCACTCGCCCCAGGCTGCCCCTGTTGCCAACAACCCAAGAGGGGAGAGGCAGACCAACGCGACAACCAGGCCCATGACCGGGCCGGTGCCCCTGCTCTCCTGTTCCCCCTCAAAGACCATGCCGGGGGAGACCCGTTTGATAAAGCTGAAGACTGCCACAGTGAACAGCGCTTCAGCAATGCCAGCCACGGTGAGGTGCGGTATGAGCATGGCCGGCAGGGTGATGGAGAGGGGGTAGGGGCAATACAGAGGCTGTCCGGCCGCTGTGTGGAAAAGCAGCGGTTGGAGCCCCAGCTCAAGGGAGGTGAAGAGCACCGAGACGTTGAGCCCCACATAGGAGCCTATCGCCAGCCCAACAAGAGCGCCCTTCTCAGAGCGCATCCTACCCCGGATCAGCTTGTAGACAAAGTACCCCACAAAGGGCATGACAAAAGCCATGTTGAAGGTGTTTGCCCCCAGGGCCAGGATGCCGCCGTCGCCAAAGAGCAGGGCCTGGAGCAGCAGGGCGGTGGTAAGGCAGATGACCGCAGAATACGGCCCCAGCAAGGCGGCAAGCAACACCGCTCCTGTGACATGCACGCTGGTGCCGCCGGGAACGGGTATGTTGAACATCATGATGAGGAAGACAAAGGCCGCGCCAATCCCCAGCTGGGGCATGCGCGCCTTGGAGATCTCCTCTTTGACCTTCTTGACTGATACTGCCAGGACCGGCACCATGACCGCCCCCATGACAGCGCAGGTTTCTGGACTGAGATAGTTATCGGGGATGTGCACGCGGAGGTCCTTTCTTCCAAAGCTTCCCAAAGCTTCCCAAAGCTTCCCAAAGCCTTCCGTCGAGCAAACTCCCCAGGCTTTCCAACAGTGTTACGAATTTGAATATCGTAACACAAATCCAAACAACCAAAGCCCACCACACAACCCCTTTTCCGCCAGCGTCAGCATAATTCAGCATAATTCAGCATATTCGCAGCAAAATACCCTCTTCCCATCCCGGTATTTACTGTTAGAATAGCTAATCACTACGCATTCGGCGTACTTCGACCGTGCCACCCAAAGCACGGTACCGCCAAAGGGATGTTCTAAGGAATTCACCATGTTCCTGAAGATCCTCCTGATTGTGCTGTTCTTTGCAGTCACTATCGCCATCGGCTTCTTCACCAGAAAAAGAGCGACCAGCGTTGACGGCTTTGTCCTCGGCGGACGAAAGGTTGGTCCCTGGCTCTCCGCCTTTGCTTACGGCACTTCCTACTTCAGCGCCGTGGTCTTCATCGGCTACGCCGGTCAGTTCGGCTGGAAATACGGCATGGCCGCCTTCTGGATTGGCCTGGGCAACGCCTTCATCGGCAGCCTGCTCGCCTGGTATGTGCTCGGCGCCCGCACCCGCGCCATGACCCACCACCTCGGTGCGCAGACCATGCCGGAGTTCTTTGGCAGCCGCTTCAACAGCAAGCCCCTGCGCATCGCCGCGGCTGCCATCATCTTCGTCTTCCTCATCCCGTACACCGCCAGCGTCTACAACGGCCTCTCCCGCCTCTTCTACATGGCCTTCGGCCTGCCCTATGAGTACGCCATCATCGCCATGGGCCTTCTGACCTGTATCTATGTGGTGCTGGGCGGCTACATGGCCACGGCGGTCAATGACTTCGTCCAGGGCATCATCATGCTACTGGGCATCATCGCCGTCATAACCGCTGTCCTCCTGGGGCACGGCGGCTTCACCCAGGCGGTCATCACGCTCTCCCAGATCCCCAACGACATCCCCGGCACTGCCGGCATGGAGGGCGCCTTTACCTCCCTGTTCGGCCCTGACCTCAAGAACCTGGTGGGCGTCATCATCCTCACCTCGCTTGGTACCTGGGGCCTGCCGCAGATGGTCTCCAAGTTCTATGCCATCAAGAACACCTCATCTATCAGGCGTGGCGCCATCATCTCAACGGTATTTGCCCTGATAATCGCTGGTGGCAGCTACTTCCTTGGCGGCTTCGGCCGCCTGGTGGGCGCAGACATCGCCCTCACCCCGGCCGGCACCCCCGTCTACGACTCGGTCATCCCCACGCTCCTCTCCAGCATGCCCGACCTCCTCATAGGCCTCACCGTGGTGTTGGTGCTCTCCGCATCCATGTCCACCCTCAGCTCCCTGGTGCTGACCTCAAGTTCCACGCTCACACTCGACCTCATCAAAGGCAACTTCGCCAAGAAGATGACCGACCGCACCCAACTCATCTCCATCCGCGCCCTCATCGTGGTCTTCGTCATCATCTCAGCCACCATCGCGCTCGTGCAATACAACTCCTCGGTCACCTTCATCGCCCAACTTATGGCCATCAGCTGGGGCGCGCTCGCCGGCGCCTTCCTCGCACCCTTCATCTACGGTCTCTACTGGAAACGCACTTCCACGGCGGCTGTCTGGGCATGCTTCATCTTCGCAGTAGGCTTGACCTGTTCAAACATGATCATGGGCTTTGTGGGTACACCGTTCATCGCCTCACCCATAAACGCCGGCGCGCTCACCATGGTCGCAGGGCTGGCCATTGTGCCGCTCGTCAGCCTGATAACGCCTGCGCCTGATAAGGAGAAGACCGCACGCCTCTTCAAGGAGAGCTACAAGAACCTCCACGAGCGACCCATCGACGCGGAGGAGTGATGCGCCTTTTCATCGCAATTGATTTTAACGAGGAAACCAAGTCCGCCCTCTTTGAAACCGCCACGGAACTGATGCGCCAGGCCAACGCCGGGCGCATCGTCCCCCTTGACAACTTCCATCTGACTCTGGTCTTCCTCGGCGAGACCGAGCGTCTTCAGCAGGTCCAGGAGGCGATGACGGTCGCCTGCCGCGCCGCACTGACGGCCCCACTGCAGGTCAGGCTGCGCGGTATAGGCAGCTTCCCCGGCCACAAGGGCAAGGGCCATACCTGGTGGGTGGGAGTTGAGGACAACCCAGCGCTCACCACCCTGGTCGCCACCCTCACAGAGGAGCTCAGGGCAGCCGGTTTTGCTCTGGAGAAGCGCAGCTATAAACCCCACATCACCTTGGCTCGCGCTGTACACACCTCCCGTCCCATAACCTTGAACCACCCAGAGATAGACTTCACCACCAGCACCATCTCCCTCATGCGTTCTACGCTCAAAACGCCGCACCCCCTCTACCGCGAACTCTCCACCTACCACCTCTGACAATCGTGTCCTTAGGACATAGTGAGGACGGATGTGACAAAGGGGATGTGACAAAGGGGACGGGTGGCATGACAAAGGGGACGGGCATGACAAAGGGGACGGGCATGACAAAGGGACCGTCCCCTTTGTCATGCCCGTCCCCTTT